>NZ_JAPEIB010000011.1:0-124030 GCF_028823735.1 Algoriphagus sp. NF | reverse complement strand
GTATTAGGCCTGCCGCTAGCGTTCATCCTGAGCCAGGATCAAACTCTCCATTGTAAATTGTCTATAACTGACAGCTTTTCAACTCTCGTTGTTTATAGCTGTCAACCTGTCTAGTTCTCAGGTATTATTTGCCTTACATCACTTCAAAGAACTTTTTTCTTGACATTTCAAGAAATTGTGAGGACTATATTCCCCAAAAGCGAGTGCAAATATCGAGTAATATTTTTGACTGGCAAAAACATTTTTAAATATTTTTTTTCTGCACCACTTTTATCTTATCAAATTCAAATTCCTTCAGGGCTTTTCCTGAATTGGGAGTGCAAACATAGCGCAGTTGTTCAGAAAAGACAAACAAAAGAACCCTAAAAATCTTATTTTTTTTGACCTCCTACCGAGACTACCTCGCTATCAGCTTTTTGGCTTCTTATAAATCGGCACGGTACTACAAGGTTCACCAAACATCAGTGTTTTGGAGATAGGCTGAAGCTTGGAAACAAGCTTTCCATAGGCATACAAAGGAATCTCAATTGAACTACATCCTTTTATGACTACGGGACGATCCTGGAATTCTTCCAGGTCAAGGCTGTCTACCAAAAAGTTGACAATATTTAATTCTAAGTCTTCAAAATCACCAATTGCAAACCCTTTGGCCACTGGTTGAAGATAAGAAGCTACCAACATGTAAGCCCAGGTAGGAACTATCGCATCAGCACTGCAAAAAATCGCCACCCACTTGTTTTTATACTGTTCCCAATCCAACTCCTTCAATGATTTGCGAAAATCCTGCTCTTTCAAAATCAACTCCTGAAACAGAAAATCTTTTAAATCAAACCCAACACGCTCCTCTCTTGGATAAATCTCTTCCAAATTCAAAGACTTGATTGGGCTTTTCGCCACTCTATTTACAATTTCACTCATCAGGCAAATGGATTTTTCTTACTCTTCAGAACTCTAAATTCCTTCAAATAATTCGGAGTAAAGTAGGGTATACTCTCAAATCGCTCGTTTTGATAGTTCTCCCATGCTAATTCACCAATGGAAGATGCATTTGGCAAGCTGTCTAAGAAGTAGGCATTTGGGCTGTTGATTACCTGACTTGCCTTTTCATTGGCATTTCCGACAAAACACACTTGGCCTTCCTTCAAATATTTTTGGAAAGAATCAGTCTCCAGAATTTCACTATCGATACCTGCAATCTGCTTTCCCTCCGAATCGAAAATCTCTCGGTACACCTCCATTCTTCTTGCATCTAGCATGGCAATTATAGTAAACCATGGTTTTTGACTGCGGGCTAGGTGGGCCAACCCCTTTAGGGTATCTATTGCCAACAATTTAATATCTAAAGAAAAAGCCAAACCTTTCGCAGTAGATGTACCTATACGTAATCCCGTATATGATCCCGGCCCTTCAGATACTGCAACAGCCTTTAATTCATGAAAGCTAACACCAGTTTGATTCATCACCTGATTCATCAATAATGGAAGCATTCGGGAATGCGCACCTGATTCCAGATGGCTTGCTGAGGCTACAAGCCGTCCTCGGTCATGTAAAGCCACCGAACAATTGTCTGTGGCAGTCTCCAATGATAGAATCAAAGCCATTACTCCGACTTGGCAGTGAGAATTTGCCCCATTTTATCTGGAGTACTAAATAACTCCATCGCTTTCTCAATGACAGAATCATTTTGAAGGCTCGCCTGAATCATCCCCTCCTGAAAATAGTAACGAGATATAATTTCTTCCCGAAGTGCTTTCCTAATCTCTTTTTGATAAGAAATCAAATCTTGCTCCTTATTGTGTATAATTCGCTTTTCCAAAGCCTCCACCTGCTCTTTGATTTCAGAATAATATGGAGCCTGCTCCGCTAATTCCTTCATATCCTCTAGAGACTTCTCCAAATAGGTGGTGTAATCATACTCTCTATCAGAAAGAAAACTGACAAAATCCTCATAGAGCTCATCACTCACTTCAAACTCTTCAATATTTACCACTGCTTGTTTAGAATAAAAATATTGCGTAGCGAAATCAAAAACATGATTACCTGCTACTAAACTGTAGGTAATAGGAGCATATCTATAAGCTTCCACGGTCTCATCCGGTTCGATACCTGCCCCATCCAAAACCGTTCTTCCATTTTGCGTTTTAAACGCTTGCCGAAGTGAATCCGGAATGGATCGAATTTCACCTTCTTCTCTACTCAATGCGTAATCAATAGCTTGAATACATCTACCACTTGGGATATAGTATTTTGCGGTAGTCACTTTCACCTGTGCATTATAGGTAAGGGGAATCGTCGTCTGTACTAACCCTTTTCCAAAAGACTTCCTCCCTACCAAGACTGCTCTATCATAATCCTGCAATGCCCCAGCCACAATCTCGGAGGCAGATGCGCTCCGCTCATTCAACAAAACCACCAAAGGAATATTCTTGTCCACCGGAGTCTTTGAAGTCTTATAGGTACGGTTTACATTTTCAATCTTACCTATTGTCTTGACCACTTCCTTACCTTTCGGAATAAACAAATTCACAATCTCAACCGCTTCAGATAATAGTCCTCCTGGATTATCTCTGAGGTCCAATACCAATTTTTCGGCACCCTGTGCTTTTAAGTCCACCAATGCATTCCGAACTTCCGCCGAAGCATTGGTCGTAAAATCACTTAATTTGATATACCCAGTGGATGCATCCAATTTGCCATAATACGGCACATTTTTAAGAGAAATTTTCTTTCGTACCAATTCAAATTCCAAAGTATCCGCATCTCGCAATACACTGACCTTGACGGGAGTATTTTCTGGTCCCTTTAGCAATTCAGATACTTCTGAGGTATTCTTCTGAGAAACATCGACAGAATCCACTTTTAGGAGTATGTCTGCAATTCTCAAACCTGCATTTTGAGCTGGAAAACCGGTATATGGCATAATGATCATGCTACCCTCGCCTCTAGCGCCTATTAACGCCCCTACTCCACCATATTCTCCAGTGGTCATCACACGAAAATCCTCAGACTCTTCCTCCGGAATGTACTCTGTATATGGATCAAGCTCATCAAGCATTGCCTGAATACCCACAGTGACCAACTCATCAGCATCTATCTCATCGACATAATAAGAGTCCAACTCTCTGACAAGTGTGGCGAAAATGTCTATGTTCTTCGCGATTGCAAAAAGCTTGTCATTTTTCACCGTAAACGCCACAGAACCTGCTAACAGAAAAAATCCGATTAGGGCGCCAAGAAGAATTTTTGTCTTGGTTTTATTCATTTTCATTTTATTGTTCCTTATTAATTCGGTGCAAAATAAGCTTGATCTTTTCTTCCACCTGCTTAAACTCCATGATGTCTGATGAGACATAAATTAAGCCAATAAATAATTGACTCGAAGATTCTGAAAGCAAATGTTTGTTAATACGATAAGCCTCCCGCATTCTGCGTTTCATCAGATTGCGAGATACAGCCTTATTGATTTTTCTCTTTGAAACCGAAAAAAGAACTTGCGGTGAGTTCCCATTGGTCTCTTCTCCCTCGAGGTAAAGCACCTTAAAGGGATACAAAAAAAAAGAGGAACTTTTATCAAAAAGTTCCTTGATTAGTTTTTGGCTATGGAGCCGTTCAGATTTAGGAAGTCTGAAATTCATTGCAAGGATGCTTAATGCATGCAACTTACAAAATCTCCCTCAATATTATTTCTTGAGTGTTTTCTCAGAAGAAACGCTAAGCTTCTTTCTTCCTTTTGCTCTACGAGCCTTAAGCACTCTTCTACCATTAGCAGAAGACATTCTTTCACGGAATCCGTGCTTATTCTTTCTTTTTCTATTGGAAGGCTGAAATGTTCTTTTCATGATCGAATATCTTTATTTTATTGCTTTCGTTTCTTGACTTTTGGACTTTGACCCCAAAAAGGACTGCAAAGATACGTAGTCAATTTTGAAATACAAATACACCATAAATATTTGTCTCATTGAATCTGATAAATTTATGATCCATTACCAGCTTTCGGTACAATACCCTACCTCTCAGTTCTTGGAAGTCTCCATAAGTTTCCAAGTATCCGCATCGGGGAAAATATCCCTAAAACTCCCCATATGGCGTGCCGGAAGATACCAAGAGGCTAATTATGCGAAATTTATAAGAGATTTTGCAGTAAAGGATTTCTCTGGAGAAGAAGTTCCATTCATGAAAGTCTCGAAAGCTATTTGGCAATTTGAAGCTAGCAAAGAGGGAGAATATTCTGTCAAATACCAGTTTTTTGCCGGTCAAATGGATGCCGGATCCTCGTGGATAGACGATGAGCAGGTGTATTTGAATCTTGTAAACTGCTGTATGGAGGTCAGTGGAGTAGCTCCCACAGAATGTCAGGTTCAGACCCGTTTCCCCTATCCTGTCAAGGTAACTACTCTTGACTCGATAAATTCAAACCAATTCAGGGCAAGTAGTTTCCAGCAATTGGCAGATTCAACCATTCTGGCGACTAAGCAGATCATGAACAATAAATTCGAGGTGAATTCTATCAAATTTCACTGTTGGTTTAAAGGAGATATCTATTTCAACAAATATGAATTCCTAGAATCCCTTCAAAAAGTTGCTGAGAAGCTAATCAATGACTTTGGGGTGTTTCCAGAAGAGGAATATCACTTCATTTTTCAACTTCTCCCTTATACTCATTATCATGGAGTAGAGCATAAACGAGGAACTGTGATTACTTATGGCCCAGCAGAAAGCCTCAAAAATCCCAAAAATTTTCATGAACTTATGGGTATCAGCAGCCATGAGCTCTATCATGCTTGGAATGTCTGCAGAATCCGGCCAAAAGCACTTCTTCCGTATAATTTTAGTGTGGAGAACTATACCGAGTCAGGATGGATTTTGGAGGGAATCACCTCTTACATGGGGGACCTCTATTTACTCAAATCCGGTTTTTGGTCACTATCTGAGTTTCTCGATAAACTTCAGCGAACTGTTCAACGAGTTTCGGAAGACTTTGGATGGAGACATCAAAGCATTTTAGAATCCTCCTTTGACACTTGGGTGGATGGCTATCAAAAGTCGATTCCTGATCGGAGACAAAACATTTATTCCAACGGGGCACTTATTGCACTTGCTTTGGACATCCATCTTTTGAATGATGGCTTATCTCTATCAGAGTTCATGCAGATTGCTTGGAAGAGATTTGGAAGTAAAATGCGGGGCTATCAGGAATATTCTTTTTGGAGAGAGGTTGAAAAAGTCAGCAGAAAATTTGACTTCATGGGTTTCTACAGTGGATACATTTCAGGAAAAGAGTCCATCATAGAGCATTTAAAAGAGATCTTGCCGATTCTAGGAATTAAGCTAGAAGAGGATTTCCAAAATGATTATCTCAGAAACAATTTAGGTGTTCTACTGGAAGGAGCATCCGTAAAAAAGATCCATCCGGACAGCTTCGCCTACCAAGTGCTCATGCTGGGTGACGAAATCAAAAATGTAAGTCCTAAAGGTGAGCTAGAGGTTCATCGGATCAATGGAAATTCCTACTCTTATAAAATCAAGGAATCATCGACTCAGTTTTTCCCGGAATACAAATTTCAAATTGAGCAAGGAACTCCTCAGCGAGAAAAGTGGATGCAATAAAAAACCTCGGAATCTGAAATCCCGAGGTTTGTTAAACTCTAAACAATCAATTCTTAGATGGCATAAGCCCGATCGCCTGGCTTCAAGTCAATACACCCATCATATCGACCGGGTACTTCTACGTAATTCAAAGCCTGGGTAGCCCCAATTTCTGAAGTAAAATATCCCAAAACGGTCAAATCTTTCAGCATGTAAATAATTTGAGGCTCGCGATTTTCTGAACTTTTGTATTGCTCATACATGCCATTCAAATAGGCCAAACGATCTTCAGCGCTAGCCTTTTCAAATTCCACGCCTTTTGAATCTTTGAAATCCTTACGAATCATATTTAATCCATCCACAAAGGTCTTCTGTTGGTTTTCATCGTAAGTGTCTTTGACCATCATGACCATGAAAGTGCCGATTCCGGCAGCCTTTGCCCCTGGAGTATCAGTCTCTGGAATGATCGTATCTCCAATTTCATCCAAAAAAGCGATGTCCTCTGGACTGAAATCCAATCCTTTAATTTGTTTATCCGGTGCACATCCTGTCAGAATAGCGGTAGCTCCGACCATGGTTCCTCCCATCATCAGGACTACGCTTTTGAGTGCATCTCTTCTATTCATATTCATAGTTTCTCTGTTTTCTGATTAAAGATTCTGACGCTTCAATTCTTCAACTGCAAAATTTGCTGCTCTCGCTGTCAAGGCCATGTAGGTCAGGGATGGGTTTTGAGCAGCAGCAGAAGTCATGCAAGCTCCATCAGTGACAAATACATTTTTGGCATCCCAAACCTGATTATTTCCATTCAGTACCGATGTTTTTGGATCGCGACCCATACGAGCGGTTCCCATTTCATGAATACCCTGTCCAAATGTATAACCTGCATCGTAGGTTTGTACGTCTTTGAATCCAGCTACTTCAAGCATTTCAGCTGCATCAGCCATCATGTCTTTCCGCATGTTTTTCTCATTCTCCTTGATCTCCGCGTTCATTACCAAAGCTTCCATTCCCCACTTGTCCTTCACGGTGTCACTGAGACGGATATGGTTGTCATGATAAGGAAGAATCTCTCCAAAAGCAGTAAATCCAATACTCCATGGACCTGGCTGAGTCAAAGCATCCTTCATTGGCGCCCCAAAGTTCAATTCGGCAACGTCTCTACTCCATCCACTGCGGCTCGCACCACCTTGATAACCGAATCCACGTACGTAATCTCGTTTTTCACCATTTAAGTTTCGGAATCTTGGGATGTAAAGGCCTGTAGGTCTTCTACCGAAATAGTATTTATCCTCATATCCATCGATGGTTCCTCTTGCTCCTAATCGGAAATGGTGATCCATCACATTATGACCCAATTCACCCGAGCTAGATCCCAATCCGCCTGGCCAAATATCAGTGGCAGAACGCATCAAGATCGCAGTGGAGTTGAACGCCGAAGCACAGAGGAATATGATTTTGGCATCATATTCTACAGTCTGATTAGTCTCTGCATCCAATACCTCTACTCCGGTAGCTTTTTGAGTATCCTTATCATAGATTAATCTTCTCACGATAGACCAAGGTCTTAGCGTAAGATTTCCTGTCGCATCTGCAGCTGGTAAGGTTGAGGCTTGGGTACTAAAATAACCCCCAAACGGACAGCCCAATGAGCATTTATTTCGGTATTGACAGCCTACCCGGCCTGGAAGTGGCTGAGTAATGTTGGCTGGTCGGCCCATAATCCAATGGCGGGCTCCTTTGTAATGTTCCTTGATCCGCTTTACGGCATCTTCTTCCACGCAGTTCATCGGCATCGGAGGCATAAACTCCCCATCAGGAAGAATATCTAAGCCATCCTTATTTCCAGAAATCCCTGCGAATTTTTCTACATATGAATACCAAGGTGCCAAATCTTTGTATCGAATGGGCCAATCCACAGCTATTCCTTCCTTCGCATTTGCTTCAAAATCAATATCTGCCAAGCGGTAGGATTGTCTTCCCCAAAGCAAAGATCTTCCACCAACTTGATATCCTCTGAACCAGTTGAATGGCTTTTCCTCCACATATGGAGACTCGTCTTCGTGTGCCCACCAGTCTACATTCAGTTCATTCAGCACATAATCTCTACGGAGAACAGGATGCTTTTCTAGCATTTCAATAGTTCTCCTACCTCGATGAGGTACTTCCCAAGGTGGCAAGGTTGCTGTCTTGTAATCTTTTACGTGCTCGACATTCGGTCCTCTCTCCAAGAGCAATACTTTCAGCCCTTTTTCCGTCAACTCTTTGGCGGCCCAACCGCCACTTATTCCTGACCCGACTACAATCGCATCATACTTTTCATTTGCCATAAATTATATGGTTTATTGGTTAATTAATTTTCAAACATCGCAGACTTCAATCGCTTGCTGCAAAGCAAGCAATTTATCCTCTTGTTTTGGAACAAATTCATGGGACACAAATCCCTTGTATCCAGTATCAACTATGGCCTGCATGACGGCAGGGTAATTGATCTCCTGATTTTGATCCAGTTCGTTTCTTCCAGGATTACCCGCAGTATGATAATGCCCAAAGTACTGGTAATTGTTTTTAATTGTGCGAATAATATCCCCTTCATCGATCTGCATATGGTAAATATCATAAAGCAGCTTAAAGTTTTCACTATCAATCCTTTTGCACAATTCTATGCCCCAAGGGGACAAATCACACATATAGTCTTTGTGGTCCACCTTACTATTAAGTAGCTCCATTTGAATCACGACACCATGCTTTTCAGCTGTAGCCATAATCCGTTTTAGGCCTTTCACACAATTCTCCAAACCAGTTTCATCATCCATCCCTCTTCGATTACCGGAAAACGCAATCAAGTTCTTGTACCCATTTTTTGCGACGATGGGAATGACTTCTTCATAGTTTTTGACCAATTGATCGTGGAATTTTGGATCATTCCAGCCATCGGCTATACTAATTTCGGCACCATTTGACATGGAGCACTGAAGCCCATATTTCTGAAGCGTGGGATAGGCATCCGGGCCTACAATATCCACACCTTGTATTCCGAGTTTCTTAGCTCCTGCACATAATTCCTCCAAAGAAAGGGGACGCATGGACCACAGGCAAACTCCGTGATTGATATTTCCTTTGAGAGATAAAGGTTTTTTTGATTCTTCAAAATCAAATGAACTTAGGCTCCCGAGAGCTGCTCCTCCAAGCAAAACTTTCTTGAAAGACTCTCTTCTTCCTGGGTTGATAGGTTTGGTCATGATGGGTTATTTTGAGGGTAGATTTTTTCTTTTTTGAAAAAGAGTATGAAAAATAGTAAAACCAAAACGGAAATACCAGAAGGAATTAGCCAAATCGACTGCCAGTCATGTAATCCTGGCGAAATGAGGTAGTAATCTGAGATTTGCCCGGCAGCCCAAAAGCCGATCAACATCCCCACCCCGTAAGTAGCTAAGGTAATTAATCCCTGAGCGGAGGATTTATATTTATGCCCAGCATGAGCATCCGTGTATATCTGCCCGCTGACAAAGAAAAAATCATAGCAAACTCCATGAAGTGCTATTCCTACTAGCAGCATCCAAACATTTTCGTCCGCATTACCATAGGCAAAAAACACATACCGAATAGCCCATGCAAGCATTGCAACAATCAATGTTTTTTTGATTCCAAATCTTGAAAAAAAGATCGGTAAGGCTAGCATGAAGAGTACTTCGGAAATCTGTCCGATTGTCATTTTTCCGGTAGAGTTCTCTACTCCAATTTCGGTCAGAAATGGACTGGCATTTTGATAATAAAATGCAAGCGGGATACAGATCAGGACAGAACTCAAAAAGAAAATGGCATAATTCCGGTTTTTCAAAAGAGCCAAGGCATCCAGGCCTAACAACTCCGATAGTTTGATCTTTTCACTACTACTTGCACGAGGGGGTGCTGCTGGTAAGGTGAAACTGAAAATCCCCAACACCAAAGAAACAATTGAAGCCATCAGCCAAGTATTGCCAAGCAGTCCGCTTTCGAGCCCATCTGTACTATCCCATGCTAAGGCACTGATGAGAATTCCTGCTGCTATCCATCCGATTGTACCCCAAACACGAATGGTAGAAAATTCCTTTGCCGGATCCTTCATTTGATTGAAAGAAATGGAATTGACCAAGGCCAAAGTCGGCATGAATAGAATCATGTAAGCGAGTAAAAGCGGGAAAAAGCATGAAAAATCCTCACTGCTATACAATAAATACATCAGTACGGCCCCCAAGAGATGAATCACTCCCAAGATCCGCTGCGCATGGAAATACCTATCTGCAATCAATCCCACAATAAACGGGGCTATGATTGCTCCAAAAGACTGGGTGGAGAAGGCCAGGGAAATTTCTTGATCTTTTGCTCCTAGATTCGCTCCCAAGAATGTACCCATCGTCACATACCAAGAGCCCCAGACGAAAAACTCCAAAAACATCATAAAAGACAGGCGCATCCGCACAAATAGACTCATAGAAAAACTGGGTTGGGAATTAAGTCAAAGTTTAGAATTCGGTGAATTTAGCGTATTTTAAGCAAGTCCTTTGAATTTGCGAAATTAGGCCGATAATTATTTTGAAAAAGCCACTCATAACGGGATGGGGCTATTTGTAAACATAATCTGTGAAGCTCAGCAAAAAATGGCTTTTTTTCGATTATTCAACTATTTTCAAATCCAAATAACCTGATAACCTATGTCCACGAATAAGAAACTAAAAATTGGTCTTGTCGGTGGTGGTCCGGGCTCTTTTATCGGAGCGATTCACCTCAACGGCGCACTGATGGACGGCCTGTTTGAGCTTGCGGCTGGAGCATTTTCATCTAATCCTGAAAAGTCTAAAAAAAGAGGCGAAGAGCTCAGACTCAACCCTTCCCGGGTCTACTCCAGCTACGATGAGATGTTCGAAAAGGAGCTACAGCTTCCCGAAGATGAGCGAATTGATGTTGTGGTGATCGTCACCCCAAATAATGTTCATTTTGATCCGACTGCAAAAGCCATCCGGGCTGGATTTCATGTAGTGCTTGACAAGCCCCTCACACTCAACTATCAAGAAGCAAAAGAGCTTTATCATATCGTCAGCAACAGCGATCGGAAGTTTTTACTGACACATACTTATTCTGGCTACCCGATGATTAAGCAAGCCAAGCAAATGATCGAAGAGGGAAAGCTGGGAAAAATTCACAAAGTATACGTAGAGTACCCACAAGGCTGGCTGTATAAACTCCTTGAAAAAGAAGACAACAAGCAGGCCGAATGGCGAACAGACCCCAAGCGAAACGGAATGGCTGGATGTATGGGAGATATCGGTACCCATGCCTTCCACCTAGCTGAATATGTCTCGGGGCAAAAAGTAGAAAAAATCTGTGCTGACCTTTACATCAAAGTCGAAGGACGCCCGATTGACGATGACGGGGTTGTTTTGATGCGGTTTGAAAACGGCGCATCCGGAGTTCTAATGGCATCTCAGACCGATACAGGTTTGGAAAACAATCTAAAAATCAGGGTGTTTGGTGACAAAGGCGGAATCGAATGGCAACAAGAAGACAACAACAGTCTAATTGTTCGCTACCCAGGCCAACCTGCACAAATTTTCAGAGCTGGAACTGGCTATCTCGGGTCCCTAGCACAAGAAAACACCCGCACTCCTGCCGGTCATCCTGAGGGATATGTGGAAGCATTTGCCAACTTATACAGAAACTTCGCACGATGTATTTATGCAGAGCGTAATGGTGAAACTCCTAAAGAGGAATGGAAGGATTTCCCAGGTATTGAAGATGGTATCCGTGGGATGGCCTTCATCGAACATGTCTTGAAAAGTACCGAGACCGAATATAAATGGACTTCTTTTGTAGTTGAAAAATAAATAACTCTTAAACCTAAAATAAAAATTCATAATGAAAACGATCAAAGGACCAGCCATATTTTTGGCGCAATTTGCGGATGACCAAGCACCTTTCAATAACCTGAAAAATATCTGTGAGTACATGGCAGATTTAGGTTATAAGGGAGTTCAAATCCCCTCTTGGGACGCAAGAATGATTGATCTTCAAAAGGCTGCGGAAAGCAAGGATTATGCAGATGAAATAGCTGGAACGGTCGAGGAGGCAGGGTTGGTCATTACTGAGCTCTCCACTCACCTGCAAGGTCAGCTTGTCGCTGTTCACCCAGCCTATAATGAACTTTTTGATGGATTTGCACCTGCATCGATGGCAGGCGATCTGAAGGCAAAAACCGAATGGGCTACTCAGCAATTGAAGTATGCTGCAAAAGCTTCACACAATCTTGGACTTTCTGCGCATGCGACATTCTCTGGAGCGCTGATGTGGCATACTGTTTATCCATGGCCGCAGCGTCCTGCAGGTTTGGTCGATACAGGATTTACTGAATTGGCCAGAAGATGGACTCCCATTTTGGATGAGTTTGACAAATATGGCGTAGATGTCTGCTATGAATTACACCCTGGCGAGGACCTTCATGATGGTATCACCTTTGAGATGTTCCTTGAAAAAGTGAATAATCACAAACGTGCAAATATCCTCTACGACCCAAGTCACTTCGTGCTACAATGCTTGGATTATCTACAATTCATCGATTTTTATCACGACCGGATCAAAATGTTCCATGTGAAAGATGCTGAATTTAACCCAAGCGGTAAGCAAGGTGTCTATGGAGGATTCCAAGGATGGGTAGAGCGTGCAGGTAGATTCCGATCATTAGGTGACGGTCAAGTTGATTTTGGTGGAATTTTTAGTAAACTTTCGCAATATGATTTTGACGGTTGGGCGGTGCTAGAATGGGAATGCGCGATCAAGCATCCAGAGCAAGGAGCTGCAGAAGGAGCTCCATTCATCGATGCTCATATCATTAGAGTCACCGAGAAAGCCTTTGATGACTTTGCCGGAAGTGGCGCAGATGAAAATTTCAATAAAAAAATCTTAGGAATTTAAGAAATCCAGAAATCAATATTTCGGAAATTAGCAAAATCAAAAAGTGAAGTAAAGACTTAGGATAGTTGTACGATATCCTCTTCAAGCCTAAAGATAAACGACATTTAAATATCAAATTACAATCGAATGAAAATTAAAAATCAAATCAGTTTGGGAGTACTAGCATTGGCTAGTTTGACATTTGCCTGTGGCGGTGGAGAAAGCTCTTCCGAGTCTACTTCTACCACTTCTCCAGCTGCTAGCAGTTCTGCTCCCGCGAAGGAAATGAGTTTGGAGGAAAAATATCAGGATGACCCGATTTATATCAAAGGCTTAGAAAAAGTGAAAGGATCGGATTGCCAATCCTGTCATATGGTAGAGCGGAAAATCGTTGGACCTTCTTATGCTGAAGTAGCTGCAAAGTATGAAAGCACAGAAGAAAATGTAACCATGCTCGCTCAAAAAGTAATCAATGGTGGAGTCGGTGTATGGGGAGAAGTTCCTATGCCAGCACATCCAGGATTGAGTGAAGAGGATGCAAAAGATATGGTTAGATACGTTTTACTTTTGAAAAAATAATTGACCATGCAACGAATCAAATACCTACTAGTAGCAGGACTAGCAATGGCTTGGGGATGCAGCTCCCCAAGTAGCGATACAGCCTCCGAGGAAACTATGACTGAAACAAGCACTCCCGCTGAGTCTGAATGGATTTCCCTTTTCGATGGAGAGACTTTCACCGGCTGGCACAAATACGGAGGTGGAGAAGTTGGTAAAGCCTGGAAAATAGAAAATGGAGAGCTTTTCCTTGATGCAGCGAATAAGGATGGATGGCAAACCGGAGATGGCGGCGATATCGTAACCGATCAGGAGTTTGAAAACTTCCACTTTCAGACAGAATGGAAAATAGCCCCTAACGGAAATAGCGGCATCATCTTCCTTGTCAATGAATCTGAAGAGTATGATTACCCGTGGCAGACAGGTCCAGAAATGCAAGTTCTGGACAATGACGGACACCCTGACGCAAAAATCATCAGTCACCGGGCAGGAGACCTCTACGATCTAATTGTGAGTAGTGAAGAAACTGTCAAGCCGGTAGGCGAATGGAATCTTGCTGAAATCATCGCAAACGATGGTGAGTTAACACTTCGTCTCAACGGGGTTGATGTCGTAAAAACCACGATGTGGACTCCAGAATGGGAAGCAATGATTGCCGATAGTAAATTCAAGGATATGCCTGGATTTGGGAAGTACAAAAAAGGACGAATTGCTCTTCAGGACCATGGAGACATCGTTCACTTCCGAAATATCAGAATAAAAGAACTTTGAGTTTAATATCTTATTGGAACAAAAAACCCCGAATTTCTTCGGGATTTTTTTATGCTTTAACACGGATTAAGAATTAGGCTCTAAATTAGCCTGACCCTTCCCGATTTATTGGGATTCAGGAAGAAAGCTAGTTCATATTTCGGATCAAAGTCTAGTGATATGATCCTTTCGGATATAAGCTCGCTGATTCTTCCATTCTACCTCAAACCAAATATCTTTTGACGATTTGATTTTGACACGGTGACCAGGCTCTATCTGATCGACTAGCTCGCCCCCTGCACTTGGATGCGTGGTAATGTAGGTAGGACTATGTGTAATCAAGCCCGTAATTGGCTTATCCAAAAAATTATTGACAAGAAAGATCAAAATCATCAATACGGCGGTCGGCCAATAACTGACACGAGATTCATTTTTTCGACTCGTCCAAAAAATCATGATTACTGAAAGCAGCAGGATAGCTGAGAGAGCAATCAATAGGTATTGCTTGTAATTCACTAGAAAAAGAACAAATCTATCTCTATCGTCTACCTCATATCCAAACAGCGTAGTCTGCCCTGTCAATGTCTTTATTTTGGAGATAATTTGTTCATTGGGATTGAGATCATAATACTTACCCAAATAATGTGTAGCCTGCTCGTTGTCGCCCATCCCTTCAGCAATGAAGGCCATTTTCAAAAGCATGGCTGGAGAATAGAGTCCTTCCTGATAGTTTTCAGAGTAAATTTCGAAGGCTTCCTTGTAACTTCTGCTTTCAAACAAAGAATCTGCTTTAAGAAGTGAATTCGTAACCTCCTGTGAATAAACAGGTTGAAAAACAATCAAGAAAAAGAACAGAAGATTTACCAGAAAGATTGGTCTAGTGCTTTGCATTTAAATTCAAGAGTCATAAATTTGCAGTCCAATTAAGGCAATGATCTACCAAAAAGCAAGGTTGGGAGCCAGATTTGACAAATATTTACATGGAAATTCGAGAGGATTTCTAAGCCAAAAATGATTCCGTAGCTCAGCTGGTAGAGCATAACACTTTTAATGTTAGGGTCCTGGGTTCGAGCCCCAGCGGGATCACAGTTATATTGAGCTTCTTGACTGATCGAGAGACTCATTCTGAAGAGCAAATCGATATCGAAAAGCTCAAAGAAAAAAAAGAGAAACCTTACAAAAGTGTAAGATCAAACTAATTCTCGGGGTGTAGCGTAGCCCGGTTATCGCGCCTGCTTTGGGAGCAGGAGGTCGCAAGTTCGAATCTTGCCACCCCGACAATTTTACTGGGTCCTGTAGCTCAACTGGATAGAGCAACTGCCTTCTAAGCAGTAGGTTTCAGGTTCGAGTCCTGACAGGATCACTTTACAAAGCGGATATTGTCCGCTTTTTATTTGAAATTTTGATTCCGTAGCTCAGCTGGTAGAGCATAACACTTTTAATGTTAGGGTCCTGGGTTCGAGCCCCAGCGGGATCACAGTTATTTAGAGATTCTTAATAGGGCGAGAAGTCTATCCCGATGAGCAAAGCGATATCGGAGAGCCTTTTAGAAGAATCTAAAGCAAAAAGCAGGTTTCAAAACCTGCTTTTTTTTGTTTTCAAGAATTTTTCGAATATGATTTACTCTAGCCCTCTCAGAAGTTCAATGGGTCTAGGTTTTTGAAATGACCGTTTTGACGGATGATTTCCTTAGCCCGCTCAATACTCTTTACTACAGGAATGATTCGCTTAAAATGTCTAATGAGGTAATCCATCCGCTTTCCTTCTTCTTCAATCTGAAGTAACTCTAATTCTTCTTCCAACTTAAGCCCTACCTTGTGAGCATAAGTAAAAGAAGTAGTGGCCGAAGGATCGATTTCATTTGGAAAGTGGAGTAGGTAGAGCAATTCCTTGAGATAAAATATAAACTCGTGATTCTGGACTGCATTTGTGACAGGAATATTTTCAATAAACTCTACCTCTCCTCCTGCATACAACTTTCCTTCCATAGGATTATGAAAAGAGAGTATTTTAAAGGCCCTTTTTCCCTTAGTCTGAACATCGAGTCGGCCATCTTCATAGCGCCTATAAACCTTTTCGAGGGTTACTTCCGTTCCGAATCCGGAAAGTTTATCCAAATACGCACAAACCCCAAAGGAACCTCCTGAGGCTTCAACATCCGCTAAAAGCTCCCTGTAACGTGGCTCAAAAATGTGTAGATTAAGCTCTTCTCCGGGAAAAGCGATAAGTTTCAATGGAAAGAAAGGAAGATAAGTACTCATAATAGATTAATAACTTCTAAAGCTTCATTTAGTTCTTTCCATCCAGCCATAAAAAAAGCTCCTTCTCAGGAGCTTTTATGAATTACTTATTAGCGATGTAGGCTAGCAAGTCTAAGACTTTGCAAGAATAACCCCACTCATTGTCATACCAAGAGACTACTTTCACGAAGGTATCAGAGAGTTGGATACCTGCTCCAGCGTCAAAAATGGATGTACGCGAGTCACCAAGAAAGTCATTAGAAACCACAGCATCTTCCGTGTATCCTAAAACTCCTTTCATTGCTCCCTCAGAGTATTCTTTCATTTTTGCACAGATCTCTTCATACTTCGCAGGCTTCTTCAGTCTGACAGTCAAATCGACTACAGATACGTCCGGAGTAGGAACTCTGAATGCCATCCCTGTCAACTTTCCGTTAAGATCAGGAATAACTTTACCTACGGCTTTTGCTGCACCTGTTGAAGAAGGAATGATGTTTTGACCTGCTCCTCTTCCACCTCTCCAGTCCTTTGCTGAAGGACCATCCACAGTTTTCTGGGTTGCAGTGGTAGCGTGAACGGTAGTCATTAAACCTTCTTCGATTCCCCAGTTATCATTGAGAACCTTAGCGATTGGAGCTAGACAGTTCGTAGTACAAGATGCATTAGAAACAAAGGTCATGTCTGGAGTGTAAGAACGTTCATTTACACCCATTACGAACATCGGGGTGTCATCCTTCGAAGGTGCAGACATAATTACTTTTTTGGCACCAGCATCGATGTGAGCTTGTGCTTTATCCTTAGTTAGGAAAATTCCGGTAGATTCGATCACGTAGTCAGCTCCTACTTCTCCCCACTTCAAGTCGGCAGGGTTTCTTTCTGAAGTCACGCGAATAGACTTTCCATTTACCACCAATTGGCCGTCTTTGACATCCACAGAGCCCTTGAAAGTCCCGTGGGTGGAATCATACTTCAACATATATGCGATGTAATCTACATCGATCAGGTCATTGATTGCTACCACTTCCATGTCATCCCGCTCTTGGGCTGCTCGAAATGCCAATCGACCAATTCTTCCGAATCCGTTAATTCCAACTTTGATTTTGCTCATGATTTTATTGTTTTTGATATAGGTTTGATCTAAAAGCTAGTTCACCTAGTCAGGTTTAAAATATAAGAATTGGCTTAAAGTTATTACAATTTTTTGGCTAGCCCAAAACAAAACAACTGGCTCATTTACACATCACGCTTGTTTCCTTTTTCAATCGATTTCGAAGATTTTTTCAAATAATTCTCCATTTCAAAGGCTTTTGAAAAATCAATCCCTAATTTGAAATTTGTCCAATAAAACCTTTTTATGTTCGTAAAAGCTATTCAGGAAGTCGCCGGATTCACCCGGGCTATCCATTCAATTTCGAGAAATTTTGGAGGAAAAAATATCCAACGGGGTTCGGCTACTTTATTTTTTGTCAATCAGGAAGGCTGGGCTCTTACTTGCAAGCATGTCGCACAATGGATCATGCAAGCGGATGCTATCAATAAGAATTACAGAAGCTTCTTGGACCAAAGTCCTTCCTTGAGTGGAAAGCAGCAAAATATTTTGGCAAAATCACTCAATCTCTCACAAGATAAAGCCTGCGAAATGCGGATTACCTTTGTGGACTGTGTAGATAAAATAAAAAACATCAAGTTTGTCCTTCATCCTACCTTTGACCTGGCTCTATTAAAATTTGAAGGGTTTGACAAGTCCCTATCACAGGGAAAACCACGCTTTTTGAAAGATGATCAGAGTGTTCAGCCGGGAGCAATGCTGTGCCGCCTGGGCTTTCCCTTCCCGGAATTTTCCAATTTTCAGTTTAATGCTGAGAAAAACCAACTTGAATGGACCTCAAACGGAGTAGCCCGATCCCCAAGATTTCCGATTGAAGGAATGCTTACCCGATTTTTGGGAGACCAAAACAAGAAAATATACGGCATCGAACTCAGCACGCCGGGTCTTCGCGGTCAAAGTGGCGGTCCATTATTTGATGATGAGGGCAGAATAGTCGGCATGCAAAGCCGGACAAAGCATCTTCACCTGGGATTTGATATTGAGGATAAGGAAATAGTTGCCCATGGAAAGACAAAAAAAATCAACGACTATGCCTTCATTCATCTAGGTGAATGTATCCATGTAAGCATCATCAAAGAATTCCTCAAAGCTCAAAATGTCAATTTTGAAGAAGGATAAAAAAGCCGCAGTTTGAGCTGCGGCTTTGATTTTTTACGCTTCCACGAAATTTAATGAGTCTAAAATTTGATTGAATAGAACACTCGGCTGCATGGCCTTAGCAGTCTTTTCTGTATCTGGACGGAAATAACCACCGATATCGACCGACTTGCCCTGTGCTACGTTCAACTCCTCTTCTATCTCAGCAGCCTTGCTATTCAAAGCAGCAGCAACCTGAACAAATTTCCGCTTCAATTCCTCATCTTTCTCCTGAGCAGCCAAAGCTTCGGCCCAATACATTGCCAAGTAGAAATGGCTTCCCCGGTTATCGAGTTTGCCGACTACCCTCGCAGGAGATTTATCATTTTCAAGCCATTTTCCGGTAGCCTGATCGAGTGTTTCTGCCAAAATCATAGCACGGTCATTCTGATAGGTTCTGCCCAAATGTTCCAAAGAAACCGCCAAAGCCAAAAACTCGCCCAAAGAATCCCATCTCAAATGACCTTCTGTAGTGAATTGTTGCACATGCTTTGGTGCAGATCCTCCCGCACCGGTTTCGAATAGACCTCCCCCATTCATCAAAGGAACGATTGAGAGCATTTTTGCAGAGGTACCCAATTCTAAAATTGGGAACAAGTCTGTCAAGTAGTCTCTAAGGACATTTCCCGTGACGGATATAGTATCCAATCCTTCCTTGATTCTAGCAAGAGAAAAATTAGTAGCCTCAATTGGAGACATAATATGGATTTCTAGTCCCTCGGTATCATGGTCGAGTAAGCAGGCATTGACCTTTTTGATCAATTCAGAATCATGGGCTCTCTGTGGATCCAACCAGAATACTGCAGGGGTATCAGAAAGCCTTGCACGCGTTACGGCAAGCTTAACCCAGTCTTGAATTGGAGCATCTTTGGTTTGACACATTCTCCAGATATCTCCTTTTTGCACAGAGTGCGAAATCAAAACATCTCCATCCTGATTAATCACTTCCACTTCCCCATCATGGGAAATCTCGAATGTCTTGTCATGTGACCCGTATTCTTCTGCCTTTTGAGCCATAAGACCGACATTGGGTACCGAACCCATCTTCGAGGGATCAAATGCTCCATGCTTCTTACAAAAATCAATGGTAGCTTGATAAACTCCCGCATAGCTTCGGTCAGGAATCACCGCAAGCGTATCCTGCAGCTTACCTTCTTTATTCCACATTTTCCCGGACGAACGAATCATAGCCGGCATAGATGCATCAATGATCACATCAGATGGAACATGAAGATTGGTAATTCCTTTGTCAGAATTCACCATTGCCAAATCAGGCTGATCGGACAAACATGCTTCAATCTCCTCCAAGATTTCAGCTTTCAGATTCTGATCTAGTTTATCAATCGCTGCAAGTACATCTCCGAAACCATTATTGGCATCAGCACCCGCCTCCTCAAGTTGATTTTTATATTTTGCAAATACAGGCTCAAAAAAGGTCTTAACTCCATGTCCAAAAATGATGGGGTCAGAAACCTTCATCATGGTTGCTTTCATGTGAAGAGAGAAAAGCACACCCTCTGCCTTCGATTCGGCAATAGCCTTTTTGAAGAAGTCACGCAGGGCAGATACACTCATGGTAGAAGCATCGATGATTTCACCTTCCAAAAGCTTAAGGCCTTCTTTCAAAACGAACTCTTCTCCGTTCGTTGCCTTGAGCAAAATCTTGATTTCATCTGCCTTCGTCAAGGTGTGGGACTTTTCACTTCCGCAAAAATCCCCACTTTCCATGCTTGCTACCCGGGTTTTAGAATCAGCAGACCACGCGCCCATGGAGTGTGGATGCTTTTTGGCATAGGCCTTAACTGCCTGCGGAGCCCTTCTGTCTGAATTTCCTTCCCTTAGAACCGGATTTACCGCAGAGCCTTTGATTTTATCATAAGTGTCTTTGATAATTCTTTCCTCATCATTTTTGGGCTCATCCGGATAGTTTGGAAGTGCATATCCTTTCTCTTGCAATTCTTTGATTGCTGCTTTGAGCTGGGGAATAGAAGCAGAGATATTGGGTAGTTTGATGATATTAGCCTCAGGGGTTTTAGCAATGGCCCCTAACTCAGCCAAAGCATCATTAAGCTGCTGTTCCGGCTTAAGGTAATTGGTGAAATTTGCAATAATTCTTCCTGAAAGAGAAATGTCGCGAGTTTCAACTTCAATACCAGCTGATTGGGTAAAAGCTTTTACTATAGGTAAAAAAGAATAAGTTGCTAGCGCTGGAGCCTCATCAGTGAGAGTGTAAAGAATTTTTGGAGTTTGTGTGCTCATTTATAATCGAAATGTTTGAATGTAATCCTGTCCTATCAACAGGATGAAATTAGGTTTGAAATCAGTAAAATAGGTGATAACAGGATGATTTTGAGGTCGCAAAAATACAGATTTTACAATGCTTTCAAATTCCGGTCGTGGAATTCAGGGAAAAATCAAAGAATAACTTAAAGCAACTTAAAGTTATCCGCATCTGTCCATGCTGGAAATTTTTTGCGATAGCCATCCAGGTTAGCTTTATCCAACTCAATAGTGGAAATCAGTTCCTTTTCTCCCAAATCCAACAATCTTTCTCCTTTGAAATCGTAAACTACCGAATGTCCAACATAGGGAATTTGGTTTCCATCTGTACCTACTCGATTTAAACCCACAGAATAGGCCAGGTTTTCAATAGCTCTAGCAGGCAGCAAAGCATCCCAAGCAGAAGTACGTACAGCAGGCCAAGAAGCTACATAAAAAATCAAATCGTAGTCCATTCTTGACTCTCCCATTCGGTTACGAGACCAAACCGGGAATCTCAAATCATAACAGATTTGAGGGCAAATTCTCCAACCATTCAGTTCAAAAATTGGAAGATCGGTTCCGGCAGAAAAAAAATGATGCTCTTCAGCCATGCGGAACAAATGGCGTTTATCATAGGAAGATATCTTCCCATCAGGCTGAACCCACAGCAGGCGGTTGAAATAATTTTTCCCATCATGAATAATCACACTTCCAGCAATCACAGCTTTCTTCTGCGCTGCAAGCTGCTGCATCCATCTACACACATGAAAATTCATGGGTTCACTAACTTCCTCCACATCCATGGTAAAGCCCGTAGGAAACATCTCCGGGAGCAAAATCAGATCAACCGATTCTTCCATTTGCCAGAGTTTCTCTTCGAGCATGGCAAGGTTTGCTACCTTATCCTTCCAATAAAGATCAGTCTGTACGAGGGCTAAAGTCAGTTTGGGATTTTGGATCATTTGAGAGGGTAAATCATTCGATAGTCTGTAGGAACCTTCCCTTTACTGATATCGATAAGTTTTGACTTGAGAAGTCTTTTTTTCAATCCTTTGAGGTAGTCAACAAAAAGAATCCCTTCCAAATGATCGTATTCATGCTGAATCACACGGGCGGTCATTCCAGAAAACTCTTCCTCCTTCAGATTCCAGTTTTCATCATAGTATTCCAATATCAATTTTTCGGGACGAATGATTTCAGCGCGTACATCGGGAATGCTTAGACAGCCCTCCTCAAATCCAAAATCATCTCCATATTCATCCAAAAGAATCGGATTGATAAAGGCTCTTCGAATCCCTTTTTCGGTGTCATCCTCATCCAGCATCAAGCTGCTATCAATCACAAAAAGTCTCACTCCTTGATTGATTTGGGGTGCAGCTAGGCCTACACCATTTGCATGATCCATGGTAGCGAACATCGAGTCGATGAACTCTTTCAGGTCTTTGCCCTCCTCTATGTCTTCAGCTTCTTTGGTGAGGATGGGGTTACCGTATGATACGATTGGATAAATCATTTTTGTGATAGAAAGGATTGTAATATGATAGTTGCACTTATTTTATCGAGGTTACCCGACTTCTCTCGTCTGTCTTTTTTCTTACTACCCATCGAAATCATGGACTGCATAGCCATTTTTGAAGTAAATCGCTCGTCTATGAGATGAATGGAAATAGCCGGAAATTCACTTTCCAATTGAGCTTTGAGATCGTAAACGGGCTTTGTCATTTGGGTGGCTTCACCTTGAAGGTTTCGAGGAAGACCTAGAACAATCGCCTCGATTTCTTCGCTCGAAGTATATTTTTTCAAGAAGGGCAACAAGTCTTGCGTAGGGATAGTTTCAAGTGGATTTGCCACTAGCTGCAATGGATCAGTCACGGCAAGCCCAGTCCGTTTGGAACCCAAGTCAATCGCCAAAATTCTAGGCATTAGTTAGTTCGTATTTTTTGATAAATTCTTCTTAGAACTTCCTTCTCCAATTCCACCGCCTTGGGAAAAAGTAATTCATCTTCGATCTGAGCATGGATGGTGAGTTCCCTTTCAAAATTTTGAAGCTCGTGAAAAAGTACTTTCATGGTTAAAGGAGCCGACTCTTCTAGGGAATAATCATTGGTGAGTTTTCGAATCCCCTCCATCTCATCATCATGGATTTCATGCTGCTCGGCCAGCAGTCTCACAGGGTCTTTTTCTAAAATGGTCACAGCATCATGCAGCGCAAAATTCCCATCTTCCACATCCTGCAATAGCTCAATTCTTTTGAAAAGCCTGCTTTCCTCCTCATGGATGTGATGAATGAAATCCTCCACAAAAAGCGGAAACATGATCTTCAAATCAGCCATGAGCGCTTCAAAACCAGGTTCTGGCTTTACTCCACTAATCATATTGGATAAGAAGGGGAGTTCTTGTCGTACAAAGTAGTAATGCTTTTTCTTCAGGTAAGCGACCAAAACTTCGATCGGATTCAGATAAAGTTGCTCTGGCGTTGGCTCCTGATGCATTGCCCATGATTCGAGCTCTGCTATTAATTGATTGGGATTAACTTTGTGCTTTTTACAGACATGTTCCAGAGAGTCAGCTGGATATTGATAAAAACTGATCCCAAAGTAATGCAAGACAGAAGCAAAAACATAATTATGAGAGACTAAGTCTTCCAAAGATGTTTTATTAAGCTTTTGGGGGTCTTGCATTGGACAAAAATAATTATTTTTAACAGAATAATGGAGACAATTCCATCCCAATATCAGTTACATTCGTATAATCCTTGTTTAGGATTATCATAAATTTCTGTTTATTGGAAGAAACACCATCGTTTGTCAGGTGTTTAGAATAATAAAACCAACTTTAACGTGAGCCATACAAAAAACTCAAAATCTCAAATTCGCCTACCCATTTTCCTAGCCTTGGCCATCTCGGCAGGTATTTGGATTGGTGCCACTTTTGCCGAACCCGAAAACAATCAGAATGATCTCCGAGCAGCATTGTACAAAATGCAAGAGATCATGACTTACATCAATCGAGACTATGTCGACAGCGTCAACACCAACGATTTGGTCGAATATGGGATTACAAAAATGCTCGAGAATCTGGATCCGCACTCTAGCTATATACCGGCAAAGGATGCTACCCTGGCTCAATCGCAGCTTGATGGTGAATTTGATGGAATTGGAGTAGAGTTTGGAATCATCCGTGATACCATTTATGTGGTTGCTCCGCTCACGGGAGGCCCTTCGGAGGCATTGGGGATCCAATCTGGAGACCAAATCATCAATGTAGATGGAGAAACGGTAGCTGGGACAGGTATTACGAATCGAGATGTGTTTGACCTATTGCGTGGACCAAAAGGTTCAAAAGTTGTAGTAGACATCAAGCGTAAAAATCAGCCTGAACTTATTACTTATGAAATTACCCGCGACAAAATCCCTCAATACAGCATCAATGCCTCATACATGGTCAATGATGAAATTGGCTATGTGAAAATCACCCGATTTGCCGCTACGACCTACAACGAATTTCAAGAGTCTATCACAGACTTGAAAAATCAAGGAATGAAGAAACTCATCATAGACCTTCAGGGAAATCCGGGGGGCTACATGGGGGCTGCTATCAATATCGCAGATGAAATCCTTGGGGATAGGGCTCTGATAGTTTCCCAAGAAGGAAAAGTAGAACAGTACAGCCAGAAAGCCTATGCCTTCAGACCTGGTTTGTTTGAAAACGGCTCCGTAATCGTATTAGTGAACGAGGGTTCTGCCTCAGCATCTGAGATTCTTGCTGGCGCAATTCAGGATAATGATCGCGGTTTGATCGTGGGCCGGAGATCATTTGGTAAAGGACTTGTACAAATGCCTATCGACTTATCTGATGGCGCAGAACTCAGACTTACCATAGCCAGGTATTTCACTCCTTCAGGAAGATCGATTCAAAAGCCTTACGGACCAGACTATGAAGCCTATGAGCGAGATTGGATGGAGCGCTTCGAGCATGGAGAGTTTTTCTCTGCTGATAGCATCAAGTTCAATGATAGCCTGAAATACGAAACCACAAAAGGTAGAATCGTATATGGCGGAGGTGGAATCATGCCTGATTATTTTGTGCCGCTAGACACCACCTATTCTTCAGCTTATGTAAGCAGGCTTTTCAACTCCGATTCCTCAAGAGAGTTCATTTTGGATTATACCAACAAGAACAAGGATATGTTTTCAGACATGAGCTTGGAGGAATATTATAGAGACTTCGAAGTCAGTGATGCCATGCTGAAAGACTTGGTAGCAGTGGGAGAAAAGAATAAAGTCAAATTTGACTCAAAGGACTTTAATGAATCAGTAGATTATCTCAAGGTACTGGTGAAAGCACATTTGGGTCGTCAGATTTATGATGATGATGCATTCTACATGGTCATCAATGACATCAACGAAGTCTATCAGCAAGCCATCAAACTATTCGATGAAGCAGAAAGAATTGCCATGGCTACTGATCTTAGCGAAATGGCAGAAGAAGAATAAGCCGATTGTGAAATTATAAATAAAAGGACCAACCTTAGGTTTAAGGTTGGTCCTTTTTGCTTTCGTTCAGATTAGGCCTATCTTGAGAAAACTCAAATTAACTATTCATGAAAGTTTTCATTCTTTTGATAGCTCTATCCCTGGCCATGTCATTCCCCCTATCTGCTCAAATCAAAGTCAATCATATTGCCGTGCATGTTTCTGATCTGGAAAAGAGCATGGCCTTCTACCAATCCATTCTCGACCTACAGGAAATTGATGAGCCTTTCAAAGATGGTTTACACGCTTGGTACGATATCGGAGGTGGGGCAGCTTTGCATTTGATCGAGGCTGATCGGGTTCCTACCGAAATCTCCAAAACTAATCATCTTTGCTTCAGCATGTCTGATATGGACAGTTTTATTCAGCGACTCAAAGCTGCCGATTATCCATTTGAGGATTGGCCAGGAAAAAAAGGACAGATTACCACTAGACCTGATGGAGTCAGACAGATTTACATCCAAGATCCAGATGGATATTGGCTGGAAATCAATGATGACTTTTAGTCTTTGTGAATAAACGTACTTCAGGCAGTACAGTAGCCTATTTTCTTAACTCCTCTGGTTGGAAGTTGGAAGTTTGAAGCACGTAGCTTCCAGAAGCTGAACATTTGAGGTTATTCTAGTCTCTCCCCCTTGTTACTGACAGAAAAGTGGATATAATCTAAAAAGCCCGATCAGCTATGAACTGATCGGGCTTCTAGTTTTTATCAAATCGGGTATTTAATCCTCATAGATTGGCTGTGGCCAGCTATCATTCCCTAGATTAATATCCGGAAGCACTTTGTCTGGATCAATCACCACAGACTTCACTTTTTTGGTGGTCTTAATCAAATGATTCCAAGTATCTCCACGCTGCCAGATCTCCACAGGTAGCATTTGACGCTCCTTGCTACCATCTTCAAATTCTATTTCCAAGAGTACCGGCATTGGAATGTCTCCTTTATTGTTGATTACGGCTACATAATTCCCTGCGTAAGGAACCACGGCATTTAAGCCCAAATCGATATTTCCATTTCCATAAAACCATCCCTGCCAGAACCAAGAAAGATTTTCGCCAGCTACATTTTCCATGTGATTGAAGAAGTCGGTTGGCTGAGGATGCTTGTAGGCCCAAGTTTCGATATAAGATCGGAAGGCATTGTCAAATCGCTCTGCACCAAGCACATATTCCCGAAGCATAATCAAGCCAATCGCTGGCTTCATGTATGCTACCATACCCAAGTTGGAGGTATTGGCTACATCTGGATAGGTATCGATTCCTTCCCGATTTTCATTGAGGAAGTAATTATTGAATCGACGAGTCTGATTCAGTGTCGAAGGATATTCTCCATCATTGAAGGCCAAGGTGCTGTAGTGATTGATGAAGGTATTAAAGCCCTCATCCATCCAAGCATAGCGACGCTCATTATTTCCCACAATCATTGGGAACCAGTTGTGTCCAAACTCATGGTCAGTCACTCCCCAAAGACCTTCACCCTTTGAAGTGTAGCGACAGAAGTTCAAGCCTGGATATTCCATTCCACCAATATCCGCAGCCACATTGGTAGCAGCGTCGTATGGGAATTCATACCACATCTCCGAGTAATGCTCAATTGACGCCTTGGAATACTCCGTGGATCGAGACCAAGCTTCTTCTCCGTCAGATTCCTTTGGATAGACAGATTGAGCTAAAATTGTCTTTCCGCTAGGAAGGTTGATTTTAGCAGCATCCCAAATGAATGTTTTGGAGGTAGCAAAAGCTATATCACGAGAATTTTGGATCTGAAAATGCCAAGTAATCATTCCCTCCTGCTTTGGGCGGGTCAATTCTGTATTTTGAATCTCTTCAGGAGAGACCAAGTATACCGTCTCGTCACTATTCTGGGCTTTTTCGTATCGATCCATCAATTCCGAAGAAAGGACCTCCTTCGGATTCATTAATTTCCCACTCCCCACTACGATATGATCATAAGGGACTGTCACCTTGTAATCAAAGTCTCCATACTCTAAATAAAACTCTCCCGCACCTAGGTAAGGCTCCACATTCCATCCTTCGATATCATCAAAGACTGCCATTTTAGGATACCACTGCGCAAAGGCATATATCCAGCCATCCTCAACCTCTAGCCTTCCCATTCGATCCATACCTTTTTGAGGTACTTTGAAGGAAAAATTCATGGAGATGGTAGCAGTTCCTCCCTTTGCTGGAATAGGCTCATCGAACCAAACCTGCATACGGGTATCTGAAATCAAATACTTGGAAGACACATTGCCTTTTTTCCCAACTTTCGCCTGGACAGCGGAGATTTCATAGCCTCCATCGGTATCACCATTGTAGCGATTACCTTGAATTGGTGTAGTTAAAGTACCACGTGAATCCTCAGTGAATCGGTTTTGCTCCAGCTGCAACCAGACAAAATCCAATTCCTCCGGGCTGTTGTTGATATAGTCGATGGATACTTTTCCTGCAAGGACGTGATCCTCTTCGTTTAGCGTAACTTCAATTTGATAGTTGGCGGCATTTTGCCAGTAGTTTTCGCTTGGCTTACCAGAAGCCGTCCGGGTATAGGTACCCTTGCGATTCATAAATTCTCCAAAGTCAGCCTGGTTATTATCCAGACCTTGTTGAGCTATCACATTGCTCATGCCAAGGCTACTAGTAAGTACCAGACCTAAGAATAATTTTTTGATCATAATTTTTCGATTTTTTAAAGCTTTAAAATTAAGGACTCTATCGCTATCCTCAAGCTAATTTTACAATAGATGATAGAGATTAACGATTTTTTACATGGGTCTAAAAATAGGATTCTTTAGTTTTTGACCTCAAATTTGCCTCACTATTACGCAAATCAAAAAATGAGATTACAATTTTTATTAATTATTCTTTTGCTTTCCTTCGGGAAAGTTTACAGTCAACAGGATAGCTTATCACAGGAATTGGATGAAATCCTGATTCAGGAAAACCGAATCCAAATCCCATTTTCCAAGCAAAGTCGAAACATCTCTGTCGTAACCAAACCTCAGCTCGAAACCACTCCGGCTCGAAGTCTACAGGAAGTATTGACATTCGTGCCAGGGGTAGACGTCAGACAGCGTGGAGTTTCCGGAGTGCAGGCAGATGTCGGAATCAGAGGAGGATCTTTCAATCAGACTTTGATGCTTTTGAATGGGATCAAACTGACCGACCCTCAAACGGGCCATCACATGATGAATATTCCAGTACCCATGATCAATATCGATCGTGTGGAAGTTCTTAAAGGACCTGGAGCCAGGATTTTTGGTCAGAATGCCTATGCAGGAGCCGTCAATGTGATTACGGAACTTTCTGATCAAAAAAGTCTACGCTTACAAGGATATGCAGGTGATTTTGGAATGAAGGGACTGACAATGGCGGCCTCCCTTCCAACCGGAAAATACCGTCAAAACATCAGTGCATCCTATGATGACTCGAATGGTCACTGGTACAACTCGGATTATCAAGTTACCAATCTGTTTTATGAGGGTGGCTTGGAATTGAATGAGCACCATGAATTCCGAGGAATGCTTGCCTACGCCGACAGGAGTTTCGGAGCTAATGGATTTTACACCTCCGCCTTTCCAGATCAATGGGAAAGTCTACAGACAACTCTGGGAGCTTTGAGTCATCGCTATTCAAAAAACGCATTCAATCTATTGTCTCGAGTATATTGGCGTCAAAACAAAGACGAATACCGTCTGAGAAGAAATGAGCCTGAATTTTTTCAAAACTTCCACACCTCGAATACTTATGCTGCTGAAATCAATGGAAGCATCGAGTCAAAATTGGGAAAAACTGGATTTGGACTAGAAATAAGAGAAGAAAGACTGGAAAGCAACAATCTAGGCAATCGTGACCGTACACTTGGAGGATTGTTTTTGGAGCATCTTATCCAACTTGGAGACAAAGTTGACTTCAGAGCGGGAGTATACAGCAATTATTTCGATGACTGGGGATGGAAGCATTTTCCTGGAGCAGAACTTGGATTTCAGGCCAGCGAGTTTCTTCGATTTTATTCTAGTATTGGCAATAGCTTCCGAATCCCTACCTATACGGATCTATATTACGTCGGCCCAACTAACATCGGAAACGCTGAGCTTCTGCCTGAGCAGGCCGGTAATTTTGAAATTGGTTCGAAATGGATCAAGGGAGGACTTTTTGCAGAGTTGGTTTATTTCCAAAGGAACACCGATAATTTGATCGAATGGACCCGAACCGATTCAGAAACTCCCTGGCAGCCCCAAAACTTCAATACAGTCAAATTTGAAGGGATAGAATTTGCTCTTTCTTACCGCTTTCAGCCAAAGAATCAACTGCTCTTCCTAAAGGAATTTCAATTTTCTTATAATTATATAGATGCCAGTCTGAACCCTCAAGAAGGTATAGAAACCAGATACTCCCTGACTGCTTTGAGAAATCAGGTAATTGGCGGCGCCTTGATTGGGGTCGGTAAAAAAATTGAATGGAACACCAAAATGCGGTATACCGAACGGATGAGCTTAGATCCGTATTTTCTATTGGACATGCGAGTAGATTATAATCGTGCCGGAAAATTGGGTCTATTTACTGAAATATCTAATATCACCAATGCAGACTATATTGAGGCTGGAACTGTCCAAATGCCCGGCCGGTGGTTTCGAGCTGGGGTGATGGTTAATTTAGAGTGAACTTAGACCAAAATATTTCAAATGGACTAGCAAATCCATTCCAACTGTAGTAAAACCCACTTTTTTACTTTGAACTTTTAAATATGAAAACAGTCCTCATTGCCCATAATTACGAGCAAACGTCTTTTGCTGCGATGAGCTATTTCCTCGCTAATCAACTTTGCAATCAAGGGTACAGAGTGGTTTTTATCTCAAAACGGCCATACCTCAATCAATCAGAAAAAAGAAAAAAAGGTAAAGGAGAATTGATATTATGCTCCTGGCCTAACAATTTCCGATCTACTAGCTGGTCAGATTTTGTTTTCTTTTACAAACTCTCAAAAAAGTATAAGCCTCAGGTTGTGATTGGTCACCACAACGGAACAATAACATCAGTCATTACTTCAAAACTATTATTTGGAAAAAATGTACTTACGGCTGATTATCATCACGTCTGCACAGAGTCATACTTTCTTGACAACCTAGGCCCAGACTGGAAAGTGAAGTTTTTCCTCTTTCGAAAGAAAATCCTCTACAATTTTTTCTGCGATATGGTGATATGTCCTTCCAATAAAGCTATTGAAGATGTTACCAACAAATTCAAACATAAAAATCCAGTCCTAATCTACAATCCACTTCCAGACAGATTGATCACTAATCAATCGCCTACTATTGAAGGAAATATAACAATTGGATACCTAGGAAGACTTATTCCTTGTAAAAACATTCTTTGGTTGATTGAACAATTCCTCGCCTATGAATCATATAATCCTCAAACAAAAATCAAGTTGAAAATCGCTGGTGAAGGCTTTCTCAAAGAGGAGTTGCAAGAAAAAATAAAAAAATCCAACAGGATTATCTACCTCGGAGAAATTTCATACAAGGAAGTGGATGAGTTTATCCAATCAGCACACTTTACAATCACTCCGTCTTTGGCCGATAATGCTCCAACAGTGGTTACCGAATCTTTGATGCTTTCGACTCCACCCATTTTATCCAATAGGGTTGGAACAGCCAATCTCTTTTCAAATATGGGAAATGCTTTTTTATTCAGTTCTTCTGATTCAGAAGGAATATCTCAGGTTTTCCGTAAAATAGAAACGATTTCAAATTTTGAGTATAAAAGCTTATGTAGTGAAGCAAGGAAACTTTATTTAAAACATTTCACCATGGATAAATACTTTGAGCATGTTAATAGCATCATTCTAGACGAAAAATTTAAAAATGATAAATCCCATCTCTCTCCATAAGAAGCTAAATCAGTTTTAAAAAGAAAATTTTGAGCCCAGATAAATTTTAAATTGAGAATCAAGGCCTTAGAATATTTCCTAAAAAAAATAATTTCTAATCTTTGGTTCGATCAAAATTCAGCTTACTTTTGCATTCCTTTTACACGAAAAGGATAAAGAAATTGGGAGCTTAGCTCAGTTGGTTCATTCAGAGCATCTGCCTTACAAGCAGAGGGTCGGGGGTTCGAATCCCTCAGCTCCCACGTTTTATTTACTTAATTTACCCATAAGGGAGCTTAGCTCAGTTGGTTCAGAGCATCTGCCTTACAAGCAGAGGGTCGGGGGTTCGAATCCCTCAGCTCCCACATTAGCCTCAGAGAAATCTGGGGCTTTCTTGTTTAATGGCATGCTACTTTCAATATTTTCCGCTCAGCAAACCGAAAAATACTATCTAAGAAAATAGGTTAGTTGGTTCAGAGCACCCTGATTACATCGGGATGGTCGGGGGTTCTCCCGATATTGCATCGGGATCAGCTCCCACATAGCCTCAGAGAAATCTGGGGCTTTCTTGTTTAATGGCATGCTACTTTCAATATTTTCCGCTCAGCAAACCGAAAAATACTATCTAAGAAAATAGGTTAGTTGGTTCAGAGCACCCTGATTACATCGGGATGGTCGGGGGTTCTCCCGATATTGCATCGGGATCAGCTCCCACATAGCCTCAGAGAAATCTGGGGCTTTCTTGTTTAATGGCATGCTACTTTCACATATTTTCCGCTCAGCAAACCGAAAAATATTATCTCGGACATACCTGTGATGACCTAACTGCCCGAATTCAAAAAGACCTTACGATCTGTCCTATAAATAGGAAATTTCTCGACTACTTTTTAAAACCAGAAAACCATGATGAATTATTTTCTATCTACCATTTGCTTGTTTTTCATTTTTTCAGACACTTGCTCACAGGGCCTCGATACCAAGCTTCTTGGTAAATGGAAACTAACCAAGGATGAAGGCTTTGAGTTTTTTATCAATGCTCCTGAATCCCAAAATCAACCTGCAGACCAACAGGAGGCGTTTTTTGAGTTGATGGAGAGGTTTCATAATCAGTCTTTTAAAAATTTCTTTAGCCTAGACTCAATGACTTCGACTGTCTTGGATGGCAAAAATATTCTTCAGGAAAAATCCATTTGGAATGTAAGGGAAGCCGATTCTGTCATCACCTGGACGTCCCAGTTTCAACCTAAAGTACTTCAAGCAAAAATCATCAAATTGACGGAAAATGAATTAATCTTGACCTATCTACTTCATGATCAAACTCTGGGCAGATTCAAAACTCACTATGAAAAAGCAATCGATGAATCTCCACTAATAGAAAAAAGTCCTCGATAAACTTGTATCGAGGACTTTGATTCAGATTAGTTGTATGATCAAATATCAAACTTAATTCCTTGCGCCAAAGGTAGCGCGGTAGAATAATTGATCGTATTGGTCTGTCGACGCATATAAGCTTTCCAGGCATCGGAACCTGACTCTCGACCTCCACCAGTTTCTTTCTCACCTCCAAAAGCACCTCCAATTTCAGCTCCTGAAGTACCAATATTGACATTGGCAATTCCACAGTCAGAACCTGCGGCCGAAAGAAAAGCCTCCGCCTCGCGCATATTGGTAGTCATGATCGCCGAAGACAACCCTTGAGGAACACCATTTTGAATGGCAATTGCCTCTGCAATAGTTTTGTATTTAATCAAATAAAGAATTGGTGCAAAAGTCTCATGCTGTACGATTTCATAATGGTTTTCTGCTTCATAGATCGCAGGTTTGACATAGCAACCTGACTCATATCCTTCTCCAGACAACACTTCGCCTCCTACGATTTCCTTCCCTCCTTCTGCCTTGACCTTTTCGATGGCTGCTTCATACATTTTGACAGCATCTTGATCAATTAATGGGCCTACGTGGTTTTTCTCGTCCAGTGGGTTGCCTATCACCAACTTGCTGTAAGCGGAAGCCAACCGCTTTGCTACCTCATCAAATACGCTCTCATGAATGATCAGACGACGCGTACTGGTGCATCGCTGTCCCGCAGTGCCTACTGCCCCGAAAAGAGCACCTCGAATAGCCATATCCATATCTGCGTTTTCGGTGATGATAATTGCATTATTACCCCCAAGTTCTAGCAGGGACCTACCAAGCCGCTCTCCTACTGCCTTACCGACCAGTTTTCCCATTCGGGTAGAACCTGTAGCCGAAACTAGCGGAACACGAGAATCATGAGAAAGCATTTCTCCTACTTTGTAGTCGCCTATAATCAGGGAGGAAATTCCCTCAGGCATTCCATGCTTTTTGAAAATTTTTGCCACGATATGCTGACAAGCTATCCCTGAAAGTGGCGCCTTTTCCGAAGGCTTCCATACAGTAACGTCACCGCAGACCCAGGCTAAAGCCGTATTCCATGACCAAACAGCAACAGGAAAATTGAAAGCTGAAATAATCCCTACAATCCCTAATGGATGCCATTGCTCATACATCCGATGTCCCGGACGCTCTGAATGCATGGTCAACCCATACAATTGTCTGGAAAGCCCCACTGCAAAGTCACATATATCGATCATCTCCTGAACCTCCCCGAGACCTTCTTGGTAGGATTTGCCCATTTCAAAGGAAACCAGTTTTCCTAGATCAGCCTTTACTTCTCTCAGGGCATTTCCGATCTCCCGGACGATCTCACCTCGCTGGGGTGCTGGGACAAGTCTCCACTTTTCAAAAGCAATCTGTGCTGTAGAAATAATCTGCTCATAGGTCTCAGAATTAGCTTCTTGAACCTTTGCGATAGATTTCCCATCAACGGGTGAATCAGATGAAAAATAGGCTTGACCGGAATCCAGCCAGTTTTCACCAGTCGAAGATCCAAGATTTTCAGATTTGATACCTAGCCTTTCAAGAGCAGAAGAGATTCCAAAGCGATTATCCATTTTTATAAAATTTTGATTCAACCCAAAGCTAAATTAAATGGGGATGAGAAAAAATTAAGATTCATAGAAATCAACCTCATGAAGCGAGAAATTAGTACAGGCCAAATCGGAATGCTAAAGAGAGAATGCGGTTAATCCTTGGATATCAATCTCATAGGATTGATTTTCTGAAATTTCCTTTCGAAGTTTTTCCCGACTGCAAACTTGTAGATCAAATTGATCCGATAGTTTCCCGTATTAATGGATTGGTCAAAAAGGCTCGCTTCTGCAATTGGAAGATTTTTCCAAACGTAATTAGCATTGATTGAAAACCTCCTGGAGTTATATCCAAAAAATCCTCTCAAGAAATACGTCGGAAAGACTTTCCAAGTCTGAGTGGAAGTCCCGTTTTGCCATCTTGAATGACCCAGACTGACATTGGCAGAAGCTACACCAGAAAGAAAAAAACCATTTCCGAAAACCAAAGTGCCTGCTACTCCAGCATTTGGACCGAATTGAAAATAATTCACTTGCTGAAAATTGGTAAAGGCCAATTCTTCAGAATCAGGAACCAATAAAGAATCTCCAAAAACCTTTCCCCCATAAATCTCAAAACCGTAAAAGGGTGAAAAAGCGGATCTTTTTTGAATTTGGGACTGGTTGAAGGCCGCTTGGATTGAAAGCTTATCCCCATTTGGGAGATAGTTAAAATTCAATCCGATCTTTCGCATTTTCACATCTTGTCTCAAATAATCTTCATCGGAGCCTGCCAGTTGGTCCGCACTAAGCACAAATCCATTGTAGAACTGCCCAAATAAATCCACAATCATTTTTCGAGGGTAGATGTGAGCCTGAAGGTCCAAGTAGGCTGGAAAATCTCTTTGACGGTCTGGATTGAGAAAGCCAACTGGTCCGGCTATATTCAAAGTAAACTTCTGGTAGGTAAAACCTATTCCAAGGTTATTACCGGAGTTTGGCCGATAGATCAATTTATCAGAGCTATTCGGGGCATTAATTAAGAAATCGGAATACTTTTTAGAAAAATAAAATCTCAATAAAAAAGTCTCAGGGCTGACTTCCACATAGCCTGAATCATATTGAGACGTCTGAGCTTTTAAAGCCAAATTACCAAGGCAAAAGACGACGATTAGTGTACAAAATTTGAATAATCCGGTGAAGCTTTTTTGCATTAGAAATCAAATAAACGAAAAAATCCGGATGGCTATTCCGGATTTTTTCAAAACATTTAGAGTTCGAAAATGAGGTTTTTTCCCTCGTTATTTGAAAGAATAGTTAACAAAGTTGTTTAATCACCGAAATAAATTTACTGAGTTAATTTAATAATGCAAATAAATATTTGGATTATTTTGAAAAAGGAGAGTGATTATTACAATTTTATCAGAAATATAAATCCCCATTTATCCATCAGATATTTCTATGCAGGTCCCACAAAAACCCATTGTATCCGTCATTATTCCTTGTTACAACCAGGCCGGTTATTTATCCGAAACCATTCAATCAGCCTTCGAGTCTGATCACAGGCCGCTGGAAGTAATTGTAGTTAATGATGGGTCTACGGACTCAAGTCTACAAGTCGCTCTTTCCCTTCTAGAAAAATATGAAGGATTAGAAGTGATTGATCAAGAAAATGCTGGGGTGGCAAGTGCAAGAAATGCCGGAATCAGGCAGGCAAAGGGCGATTTTATTTTACCTCTTGATGGGGATGACAAGATCCATCCGCAGTACATTTCAAAAGCCGTGTCAGTTCTTATCTCAAGGCCAGCGGTAAAAGTCGTTTACTGTAAAGGCAAGAAATTTGACGAAAACGGATTTAAAGATTGGAACCTAAAACCCTTTTCCAGAAGAGCTTTAGCACGGGATAATATGATCTTTGTATCAGCACTTTTTCGAAAAAAGGACTGGAAAGAAGTGGGGGGATTTTCGGAAGACATGACCATGGGAAGGGAAGATTGGGAGTTTTGGATCAAAATGCTAAAAAATGGAGGCGAAGTAGTTCAACTTCCCATGGTGGGTTTCTTTTACCGACTGACCCCAAACAGCAAAAGAAAGCGAACAGGCACAGATCAAAAAAAACGAGAGCGAATCGCCTATCTGAATGAAAAACATTCTGATTTTTTTGAACAGGAATTACTTGGCCCTCTCCGTTTTCAGCGCACTTGGTCAAGACCCTACAACAGACTTATGAAATTGCTTGGAAGACTCTAAGTTTTTCAAAGAATAAGAATTGATTTATTTTGCTGCTCACAATTTCCACCATGTCGATAAAATCCAGCTTCAAAAACTTTTACAAAGACCTTAGAATCTCCCTAAGCGCCAATGAAAATCCGCTTTTCATGGCTTACTATCGGAATTTGTACAAACCCAAAAAAGGGAGTCTTTCCGAATTTCTTTCTGAATTTTCACTTTCAAAAAAAGGAGATTTTACCGTCATACAGGTGGGGGCAAATGACGGTATCACCAATGACCCCATCCATAAGTTTATCAAGCGGGATAGGTGGAAAGGGGTACTTTTGGAGCCTCAGCCAGATGTTTTTAATCAGCATTTGAAAAGAATCTACCAGAAGAATGAAGGGCTACACCCTATCTGCGCTGCAATAGGAAAAGAGGACGGTAAACAGAAACTTTACAAAATCGGATTTAGCGATATGCGCTGGGCTACGGGTTTGGCTTCTTTTTCAAAAGAGAAAATCGAGGAGCTTTTTGACAACGGAATTGTGGATAAAAACTGTAAGAAATTTGGGATCCCGATTCCGCAGGAACCTGAAAAGCGGATCAGCTTTGAATGGGTAGATGTCGTCTGTCCCGATACACTTATCAAACGATACCAAATCAATCAGATTGATCTCTTACAGATCGATGCGGAAGGTTTTGACCTAGAGGTAATCAAGATTTTTGACATAGCAAAAAACACCCCAAAAGCGATCATTTTTGAAAATGTCAATCACAGCCAAAAAGACCTTGATGAATGCTATGAAATGCTAAAAAATCAAGGCTATAGCCTGAAGGAATTTGGTCGAGATACCTTGGCGATGCGATACCCTGAGGACGCATTTAAGCCTTTCTTTGATTAATAATTAAATCTTATCCAGACCTTTCCAATACTTCAAAAAGTAGTATTTGAGGGGATTTTTATACTTCAATTGTTTCCAGGGTCTACTTCCATGGGGTCTGTGCCATACAGGGGCATCCATCAAAACATAGTTTTTGAAGCCACAGTCCAGTGACTTAGAAGAAATAAAGGTATCATACCAATCCTTTGCATCGTCCAACCCTGTAAAGTCATATGCGGACAAAAACTCCTTCGAGAAAAGTGTGCAGCAAAAGCTGAGACTTCGTTGGGTATTGATCTCGGCTTCCTTTCTCCCCTTAAACTTAAGATAAGGAAAATTGACCTCTCCTGACTCATCGACTGTGACTGACCCTGTCAGCCCTGAGGAGGAGTGAGATTTCTGATGAGCCAAAAGCTTACTAATTGTATCCTTCTCGACAACCACATCCGATTCGATTACCAAAAGCGGAAGACCAAGTTCCAAGGCTTTCTTTTGTGCCATCTGAAGTACCAGCTTGTAATTAGGGGAGGGCGTATCCGTGATATCTTCTAGATGAATTAACTCATAGCCGATCGAATCCTTATTTCGCTCCAGTTCCAGCTTTGTCTCTTCCGAACTGAAGTCATTAAAAATAATGTGAAGAACTTCCAGATCCGAGTTTGCAATGGCTCTGGCGGTATCCAAAGTGGTTTCTATGGAATTTTTTACGGGAGTAATGACAAGAACCTGCGGCATGGGTAAGATTTTGAACAAAAATATACTTTTATGGAGCTGTAAAAAAATAACCCCGGTTCTCACCGGGGTTAAATCTCTTAGGCCAGTTCAGCCAGAGCCTTTTTAATTCGCTTAAGCGCTTCTTTCAATTCATCCTCCGAAGCAGCATAGCTCAATCTCACACAATTGGGAGCTCCAAAGGCCCCGCCAGTCACGAGTGATACATTTGCCACTTCGAGTAGGTAAAGACACAAATCATCTGCATCCTTGACGGTATGTCCGTGCGCTGATTTTCCAAAGAATGCCGTTACATCCGGGAAGAAATAAAAGGCTCCTTCAGGGATATGAGTTTTGATACCTGGGATTTCCTGAAGTAAATCTAAAACAAGTTGTCTTCTGTTGAAATAGGCCTCAGCCATTTCTTTTGATGGAGACTGATCTCCTGAGATTGCCGCCAAAGCTGCCCGCTGAGCGATACCCGTTCCACCGGAAGTAAATTGTCCCTGGATTTTCTCACAGGCTTTGGCAATTGCCAATGGTGCACAGATATACCCAACTCTCCAGCCTGTCATTGCATATCCCTTTGAAAATCCGTTGACCGTGATCGTTCGATCAAACATTCCCGGAAGTGAGGCGATACTGAAGTTTTTGCCTGTGAAGTTGATAAGTTCATAGATTTCGTCCGCAATCACCATGATACCTTCATGCTTTTTGATTACATCGGCTATGGCTTCCAGTTCCGATTGACTGAATACTGAACCTGTAGGATTGCAAGGTGAGGAATAAATCACCGCCTTGGTTTTGTCTGTAATCGCTTCCTCTAGCTGCTGAGCGGTAGCCTTGAAGTTATTTTCCAAAGTTCCCTCTATCAAGACCGGTACGCCACCTGCCAACTTGATGATCTCTGCATAGCTCACCCAATACGGAGAGAAGATTACTACCTCATCACCTTCGTTCAAAAGACACATGAATGTATTGGCGATGGAATGCTTCGCACCGGTAGAGACGACGATATTTTCGGCTTTAGCCTCAGAAATATTATTCTCTTCTCTTAGTTTTTTAGCAATTGCTTCTCTCAGATCCTGATAGCCTGCTACAGGGGGATAAGAAAAGTATTTTCCCTCGTCAATGGCATCCTTGGCTGCTTCTTGCACATGTTTAGGAGTCTTAAAGTCCGGCTCGCCTAGGCTAAGCCCGATGATATCAATACCTTTGGACTTCAACTCGCGAGCCTTTTTTGCCATGGCTAGCGTAGCGGATTCCTCCATGTTCAAGATGCGATCTGATAGAATAGAATTCATTTTTTGATAGGTTTTTTTACAAATTCCTCAAAAATAGGCAGAAGATTATTAATTCTAAACAAACCGATAGATTTGATCTTGAAATGTTATTTTTGAAGAGAATACAGCAGGAAAATCACCGTTAATTGAGTATGAAGCATTTCATTCTGTTTAGTCTTTTGACCATGGGTACTCTACCCATGTGTTTTGGGCAAAAAACTGAAGAAAAGAAAACTGATCCAGACAGCTCGGGAGTAGTGGATTCCTACTTGCTTCCTACAACTATGCCTTTGCTTTTGTTTGATGATTCGGAAGAAAAGGAAGAGAAAAAGGCCAAAAAGAAAAAAATTCGGAAAAACATCTATTTCGGAATTAAAACTCGACGAGGCTTTCTCAGAAGGGATTTGAGAGGGCAAGATATAGTCGAACTATTCAATTACACCGATGCCGAGCGTCAACCTGATCCGTACATTCGGGATGTATTTTGGTACGATCCAGGTGAAAAGAGTATTCAAAACGAAAATTATCAACCGGGCCAAGGCTATCTTCTTCACGGTCCGTATGAGCGAAGAATCAATGATGTGGTAGTAGAAAGCGGGATGTATTACTATGGCATGAAGCACAAAACCTGGATGCTATTTGATCAGCGTAATGTTCTTCAGGATAAGAATCATTTCGAAGAAGGGTGGCCGCGTGAGTCACGGATTACCTATTATAATCAAAGCAGTAAATCCATCGAAAAAATTATTCCTGTTCAATACGGATTAGAAGAGGGCTACTTTTTCCACTTTTATGAAGATCAGCAAATAGCCATCACTGGCGAGTACCAATTTGGGCAGAAAGTTGGTCTATGGACAGAATATTGGGACACAAACAACGCGAGAGCTATTCGGAAGCGAGAGATTCAATACCAAGAAGAACCTTACATGGATGACTTTAGACCCTATATCCGTGCCGAGTGGGATAAGGATGGAAATTTGATCTATCGAAGCGAAAGAGCCAATTAATTCTCTCGGAATTTGAATTGCTGCCCGCCTACTGAAGCCTCATACATCAACCCTCCCTTCGTTCGAGTAAAAACCGCAACGCCATCCACATATTCGGCATTGGCAGAAGCACCTGATGCAGCAGCTACAGCAGAGACCTGTGCAGCCATTTCTATCTTTCCAGTCTTGAATCTATCCCAAGACTCTTCATCCTTAAAAAACACCACCTCGCTGTAGGCCTGTCCTCCCGCCTGAAAGCCGATCGTGATTTGAGTCATCTTTGCAAATCCAACAAACTGGCCTTGCTCATAGGCCACTCCATTTCCAGCAGCTCCTCCTACTCCAAGTCCACCTTTTCCTACATTTGGTAAAATGATATAGCCATAAGCATTTTCAAAAAGCTCACTCATAGTGGGATCGTCCTCCAAAAATTCCGCTTTGGCCTCTTGGGAGTCCTCTATAATTTGCTGGTCTTTTTTACTGCTTTGAGCATTCGCAAAGGATGAAATCATCAAAAAGCTAAGGCAAAGCAAAAAGAGTTTCGTGGGGCGGGTATTAGTAAAATGCATCTTCAAACTGTTTGAAATTAATGTTTCCTGATTTGTCTTTGTAAACGCCAACAATATCAAATCTGATATCTTTATGCCAATCAATCTCATGAATATAGGCATCTGCGGCTTTTACGATCAGCTTTTTTTTGCCGTAGTCCACAAATTCCTCTGCAAAGCCATAGCCGGTACCAGATCGGAATTTGACCTCAATGAAAATCAACAATCCTTGATACTTCATGATCAAATCAATTTCAGCATGCTTGTATCGATAGTTTTTTTCCAAAAGCTCATAGCCTTTCGATACTAACCATTCACATGCCAACTCTTCAGCGCGTTTTCCGCTCTCATTGTGCTCAGCCATGCTAGATTTGATTAATTTTGAAAAATCCGAACGAATGCACCTAAAGCAAGGTTTCTACTTCAACTTCGGAGAAAGAATTATGAATGAAGTTATCAATAAAAAAGTGAATTTCATAGACCTAGGCCCCATGGACTACCAAGCCGCCTGGGACTATCAAGAGTCACTTTTTGATGAGATTGTCAAGCTGAAAATCGCTAATCGGAAAGCAGAACTTTCCGAACAAAAAACCAGTAAAAATCACCTGCTTTTCGTCGAGCATCCGCATGTCTACACTTTGGGAAAAAGCGGAAAGCAAGAAAATCTACTTCTGGATGAAAAAGGTCTGGCAAAGCATCAGGCAAAATTCTACAAGATCAACCGGGGTGGAGATATCACCTATCATGGCCCTGGGCAATTGGTGGGGTACCCCATTTTAGATTTGGAAAACTTCTTCACGGATATTCACAAGTACCTCCGTTTTTTGGAAGAAGCCATCATCCGAACCCTTGCTGAATACAAGGTCGAAGCCGGTCGAATCGAAGGACTTACAGGAGTATGGCTCGATCATATCAAACAGGAGAATCCACGGAAAATTTGTGCCATGGGTGTTAAATCTAGTAGATGGGTGACCATGCATGGATTTGCATTCAACCTCAACGCAAACTTGGAATATTTTGGCCATATCGTCCCCTGTGGCATTGACGACAAAGCGGTCACATCCCTCCACCTTGAACTTGGCCATCATGTGGATGAGGCTGAGGCTAAAGAAAAAGTAAAAAAACACCTCGCTGATCTATTCGAATGGGAATGGGTCTAATGATAATTAAAGGATGAAGAAAGACATTGATTTTTCTCCAGTGACTGGAGTAAAACTAGCGATTGCAAAAACGGAAACAGAATCAGGGGAAGATTGGGCGGTTTACATCATCAACCTCAACCTGATCGAACTCAAAAATGTCATGATCACTTCGAAAGGGTATGGCGAATTGGAAGGAGAGCAACGAAAAACCTCCACCCTACGTCATCTGATTGAGGAATTAGGGGCACAAAGCATAGCTAAAATTGAACCTATTGATCCTGCAGTTTTTGAATTGACCAATGAATTTTGGGTGAGCTATTACATCCTCGATCAGATTTTTGACAAAAAGTTTATCTTTACTCCAGGCAGTTTTCACCCCTCACTGCAGCGGATGATACCCGTACTTGGACTGGAAGGGGTTTTACATAGTTAGAAATCCATGACAGATTTTTTTGATCAACTTGGCGATATATTGTTTTTGGACATTGAAACAGCCTCTCTTACAGGGCGGTTTGATGAGCTCAATGAACGACTGAAAGAAGAATGGGTGAAAAAAGAACAACATCTCCAAAAGGATCCCGAGGGCCTCATCGAACCCGGCTCGCTTTATTTTGACCGGGCAGGCATTCATGCCGAATTTGGCCAAGTCATTTGTGTTGGAGTTGGCTATTTTCAATGGAAAAAGAAAGATAAAAAGCTGATTTTCAGATCGAAAGTATTTCAAGATGAAAACGAACGGGAACTATTAGTCTCCTTTTCGGAGTTACTCCAAAAGAAAAAATGGGTTCTCTGTGCACACAACGGCAAAGAGTTCGATTTCCCCTACCTTTGTCGACGAATGCTCATTCAGGGAGTTCCTTTACCTGAACCCTTACAAATAGCCGGTAAAAAGCCTTGGGAAGTCCGCCATCTTGATACCATGGAACTTTGGAAATTTGGGGACTATAAATATTACACCCGTCTAGAATTATTAGCATCGGTATTTGGCATACCTACCTCCAAGGATGACCTCGACGGAAGTCAGGTAAATGCAACTTTTCACCTTGAAAAAGATACGGAACGAATCAAGAAGTATTGTCTCAAAGATGTGGAAGTCACCGCTAGAGTGTACCTTGCAATGAACCCTACCCTGGATGAAATGGAAATAGAAGTAGTACACCTCGAGGAGCTCAAAAAATCACATAAATAAATCGGGGAAATTTTTATCATTTAAATTAAACAAGACCCTTTATGGGAAGAAAATCTAATCGAAACCAAAACAACCAAAGAGGCAAATCACCCAGTGCTTCGCAGTTGGCTAGAAAAATCAAAACATTTTTAGACAATCATTATGGAGAGGAATACTCTGCAAAGCAGATTATCAAAAACCTGGAAATTAGAGACTCGCTCTCCAAAAATGCAGTAGAACCCATCCTTATCAAACTGGTAGAGAATGGCACGCTATCCAAAAGTCCACGGAATTATTATGCGTCGAAAAAAGATCCGGATTTTATCATTGGAAAAGTGGATTATGTAAATCCCCGCTTCGCCTACATCGTTCCTGAAGACCCTGAAAAAACAGACGGAGATATCCTGGTAAAAGAAGCAGACCTCAAGCAAGCCCTGGATGATGACCGCGTCCGAGTCATGGTCTATCCAAATAAAGGTCGAAGCGGAAGAAGTGAAGGCCGTGTATTGGAAATTCTGGAGCGGGCTCGCGATGAGTTTGTCGGAAGAGTGGAAATTTCCCCTCGTTTCGCTTTTGTGGTTCCTGATTTTAAAAAGATGCATAAGGACATCTTTGTACATCGAGGAGATCTTGAAGGCGCCCAGCACAATGAAAAAGTAGTGGTCAAACTGACCGAATGGAGAGAGGGCGATAAGAACCCAACCGGAAAGGTAACTCGAGTATTAGGAAAAGCCGGAGTCCATGAAGTAGAAATCCACTCCATCATGGCAGAATTTGGGCTTCCCTTCGAATACCCAAAAGAAGCAGATGCAGAAGCAAATGCGATTTCCGAAGAAATCAGCAAGAAAGAAATCCAAAAAAGGGAAGATTTCAGGGAGGTAACCACTTTCACCATTGACCCAGTAGATGCTAAGGATTTTGATGATGCCATTTCTTATCGAAGACTGGAAAATGGGAATCTCGAAGTAGGTGTGCATATCGCCGATGTGACGCATTATGTTCAGCCCAAAACTGCCTTGGAGCGGGAAGCCTACGATCGTGCTACCTCGGTTTACCTCGTAGATCGTACGATTCCCATGCTTCCTGAGCGATTGAGTAATGGTCTTTGCTCTCTTCGCCCAAATGAAGATAAACTCACCTTTGCCTGTGTTTTTGAACTAGATGAAAATGCGAAAGTGCTCAAGCACTGGATAGGCAGAACAATCATCCACTCGGATCGGCGCTTCGCTTATGAAGAAGCTCAAGAAAATATTGACAAGCAAGAAGGTGACTTTTTTGAGGAGCTCACCCATCTAAATAATCTGGCGAAAAAAATCAGAAAACAGCGCTTCCAAAACGGTGCGGTAAATTTTGAGACGGTTGAAGTCAAATTCAAACTGGATGAGAAAGGCACTCCCCTAGGCTTGATGGTCAAGGAGCGGAAGGACATTCATAAACTGATCGAAGAGTTTATGCTACTGGCCAATAAGTATGTGGCAGAATTTATCTTCAAAAAGAACAACGGCAAGGACACCTTTGTATACCGAACGCATGACTCCCCGGATATGGATCGATTAGAGGTCTTTTCTGGATTTGCAAAGCGATTTGGACACAATCTCAACCTAGACAATGAACGACAAGTATCTAGTTCATTGAATAAGCTCATGGACGAGATTCAGGGAAAACCCGAGCAGAATGTGCTAGAGCAACTTGCTATTCGATCCATGGCAAAAGCCAAATACACGACCGAACCAAAAGGTCACTTTGGTCTTGCCTTTGCCCATTATACTCATTTCACCTCTCCCATTAGACGCTATCCTGACATGATGGTTCATCGGCTTCTTCAGCACTACCTTGACGGCGGAAAATCGCCCGATGCAGAAGACTGGGAGAAAAAATGTCTTCACTCCTCCGATCGAGAAAAAAGAGCCGCTGATGCTGAGCGAGCATCTATCAAGTACAAGCAAGTGGAATATATGTCGCTGGCAGAAGATAAAGACTATGAGGGAATTGTCTCGGGAGTCACCGAATGGGGCGTGTTTGTAGAAATCACTGAGACAAAGTGCGAAGGAATGGTGCGGGTATCAGATATCTCGGATGATTATTACGAATTCGATGAACGAAACATGCGACTCATCGGAACCAAATCAAAAAAAATGATCACTTTGGGCGACAAAGTCTCGGTTCGTGTAGTTAATACCGATATCGACCGTAGAACCATCGACCTGGAATTTGCAGATAATGACGAAAAACCCCATCGCACCCGCACTCCTAGATAAATTAGAGAATTTCCTCAGTACCTATTCATTCGGAAAAAAACCCGATGAACTTTATGACCCCATCCGATATATTTTATCACTTGGAGGAAAAAGAATCCGGCCATTGCTCAGCCTTTTGTCCTATGGACTTTATCAAGACAATCCTGAAAAAATCCTCAGTCAGGCTGCAGCAATAGAGGTTTTTCACAATTTCACCCTGATGCATGATGACATCATGGACGAGGCACCGCTACGCCGTGGAAAGGCGACAGTTCATGAAAAATGGAATGCCAATGTGGCTATTTTATCCGGAGATGTCATGCTTGTAAGAGTCTATGATTTGCTGCTTCCAAGTCCGGCTGATATCCTAGGCAAACTTATTCTGGAATTCAATCAGACAGCGGCTGAAGTATGTGAAGGACAACAGCTAGACATGAATTTCGAACTTCGAGATGAAGTTCATGAAGACGAATACATCGAGATGATCCGACTCAAAACAGCGGTGCTTTTGGGTTTTGCTCTAAAACTCGGGGCAATGCTGGGCAGAGCTTCAGAGGAGGATCAAAAGCGCTTGTATGACTTTGGTGTGAATATCGGAGTAGGTTTTCAGCTCAAGGATGACTTATTGGACGTCTTTGCGGACCAAGCAAAATTCGGTAAGCAGGTAGGTGGGGATATCATTTCAAACAAGAAAACCTTCCTCTTGATCAAGGCACTTGAGCTGGCAAAAGGACAGGATGAAAGAGTTTTGAAAGATTGGTTAGCTAAGAAGGAATTTGATCCAGAGCAGAAAGTGAAAGCCGTCAAGGAGCTTTATGAAAAATTGGGTGTACGAAAGCTAGCCGAAAATAGAATGAATGAATATTTCCAGAGCGGATTCGAGCTTTTGGAAACTTTTGCTCAATCGGAAAACCCGTATTACCAAAGCCTGCTGGAAATCACACAAGCCCTAGTCCACCGAGAAAAATAAATCATGAACGTATCCATCACGGTTATCATTATTGCCATTACGGCAATCAGTAGCTTTTTGGCTTTTTCAAACCTTTCACTGATCGAACGCTGGATGTTCACTCCCTACTTGATCAAGCGGAGAAAGCAATGGGATCGCTTCATCCTATCAGGCTTTATTCATAAAGACTACATTCACCTGCTCTTCAACATGTTCACCTTCTACTTCTTTGGAAGGGTGGTGGAGCAGTTTCTTGCTTTCAAATATGGAAGTACTACGGGAGGGATCATCTTTATCCTATTCTACCTCTTGGGGATAATCATTGCGGATATTCCTACTTATCTGAAGCATCAGGACAATTCCTATTACCGAGCATTAGGTGCCTCAGGCGGGACTGCCGCTACGGTTTTTGCCAGTATTATCATTCTTCCACTGGCAGATATTTGCCTTTTTGGAATTTTATGCTTGCCTGGGTTTATCTTGGGAGCCCTTTTTCTAATTTATTCCTATACCAAAGGAAAGCAGGATAGCGACGGCATCAATCACGATGCTCACTTATACGGGGCTTTGTTTGGGATTTTATTTATCCTAATAATCTCTCCAAACAGTGCACTGGACTTTGTGGATCAAATCAAAAATTTCAGGATATTCTAAAAAAACCTCCCTGATTTTTCAGGGAGGTTTCAACTTACTTTTTAATATCCAGCTTAGTTCTGAGCTCCTCAATATTCAGGAGTTTTGAAATCTCCTCCTGTTCGAGTCGCTTGAATCGCGCTAGCTGTACATCTATCTGCTCTGTCAATTCTGCCCTGACCTCCTCTGCCTGATCTGTAGGCTTGTAATCTCCATTACCAGCGATTGAGTTCAAGTGAGCCAATTTATTATTGAGTCGAATCGGGAAATTCAGTGGATCTTGCCCGCTTCGATTTTTGGTTTGATATAAAGTTTCCTCTATCTCAGTCATCTCGGCTTGAATGGCCTCCAAATTGGCTGGCTTAGTTTCCATACTATCCAACTCAGCCCGATACTGACGAATCAACTTGATGGTTTGATGAGTTTCTGTCAGTTTTCTATTGACATTCATCAGAAACTCAAACTGCTCCTCCAAATCGGCTTGGGTGGAAGGATATCTTGGATCTGCCAATACCTTGAATGGCTGAACTTGGGATTGTCCATCTAGAGTCATTTTCACTTTATAATCCCCTGGAGTCACTTTAGGCCCTCTCAAGCTAGCCGCCCACATAATCAGCCCGTCAAAGCCTTCTGCATCCTCTACTCGAAGGTTCCAGTTGAACTCATTGCTTCCCGTTTTGACTTTCAAGGTATCTCCGTTGTAACCTTTCGAAGAAAATGTCCTGAGAACATTATCCTTGCTATCCATGAATTCGATTCGAAGCTCATCCTTTGGTTCTTCTTTCATGAAGTAGTAAACCAAAACTCCTCCATCCCTATTTGTTCCAGCATAATTTGAGCTTCTGCTTGACCCATCAATTCGATAGGAATCCTGCGGTTTGAAAAGGTGTAAAGCCTTGTTTTCAATTCCCTGTTCAGCCTGATGCAGCACTGTCAAATCGTCAATGATCCAGAAGGATCGTCCCTGAGTTGCTGCAATGAGGTTATTCTCTTTAATGGCTAAGTCTGTTATTGGGACGATCGGCAGATTCATCTGAAGAGAGTGCCAAGAGGCTCCATCATCTTTGGAATAATACATGCCAGTCTCCGTACCTGCGTAAAGCATTCCACGCTTCACTGGATCCGCTCTAACTACTCTAGTGAAATGCTCTGGGTCAATCCCGGTTGTGATTTTGGTCCAGGTTTTTCCATAATCCTTTGTTTTGTACAGATATGGCTCATAGTTCCCCATTTTGTAGCCTGTAGCTGCAAAATAGGCCTCAGCAGGGTCAAATGGGCTCGCTTCGATACTATTGATCTGCAACCATTCCGGCATATCACTTGGAGTTACATTTTGCCAAGTCTCACCATTATCCGTGGTTACATGCACCAAACCGTCATCCGATCCAGCCCAAATCACACCTTGCTTTAAAGGAGACTCAGCAGCAGTGAAGATAGTCGCATAGTATTCCACGGAGGTATTATCCTTGGTGATCGGTCCTCCTGAAGGCCCTAGCTTGCTCTTATCGTTTCTTGTAAGATCCGGGGAAAACACCTCCCAGCTTTGTCCCTCATCTCTAGACCTGTGAAACTGATTACTCGTGGTATACAATAAATCTGAATCATGCGGAGAGAAGAAAATAGGGAAATTCCACTGGAATCTGTATTTCATGTCCTCAGCTCCATGACCCATGGGATTATCAGGCCACACATTTACAGAGCGAGTGATTCCTTTGTCATGATCTACACGAGTCAAATATCCACCATAAGACCCTCCATAAACGATGTCATTATTATCAGGGTCTGGTGCAATCCAACCTGATTCCCCACCTGCTGTTGGTTCCCAATCATCCTCTGTGATTCCTCCTCTTCCATCAATTCTATGTCTGATTCTCACCGTGGAGTTATCTTGCTGTGCTCCATAGATTCTATATGGGAAAGAGTTATCAGTCGTGACGCGGTAAAACTGAGAAGTTGGCTGATTCATGTAAGTTGACCAGCTTGCACCACCATCTTCAGAGATTTGGGCACCACCGTCATCTGCGATAGCCATTCGCTGATTATTGTTTGGATCAATCCAAAGGTCATGGTGATCACCATGCGGAGCATTGGCTCCTTTGAAGGTTTTACCACCATCAGTGGATTTGTGATAGCTTACATTCAATACATAGACCGTTTCCTCATCCTGAGGGTCCGCATAAATTCTTGAATAGTACCATGCACGCTGACGTAGACTTCGGTCTTCATTGGTGCGAGTCCAAGACTCACCTGCATCCATGGATACATATACGCCACCGTTTTCATTTTCTATGATGGTATACAAGCGATCTGAATTCAGAGGAGAAACTGCAATACCCATGATTCCGAGAGTTCCTTCTGGAAAGCCTTCTTTTTGGGTTAGGTCTTCCCAATTTTTACCTCCGTCTGTGGACTTGAACATTTTACTGCCTGGCCCTCCACTCTCAAGTGAATAGGGTGTACGCTTTATTTCCCAAGTAGTGGCATAGATGGTTTCAGGATCATTTGGATCCAAAACCAGATCCACTGCTCCAGCTACATCACTGACATAAAGGACTTTTTCCCAATTGGCACCGCCATCGATCGATTTATAAACTCCTCGAGTTTCATCAGGCTTAAAGATATCTCCCATCACAGCAGCATAAACTACCTCAGGGTTTTCGGGATGGATTCGCAGTCTTGCCACAAATCGTGACTTTTCAAGTCCGGCTCTCTCCCAACTTTTTCCGGCATCGGTACTTTTCCAAATACCATATCCAAAAGAGACATTTCCTCTTACGGTTTTTTCACCGCCGCCTGCATAGACGACACTGGTATCACTTTCTGACACGGCTACTGCTCCAATGGATCCACCGAAGTAGCCATCAGAAACGGATTTCCAGGTTTTACCGGAGTCTACTGTTTTCCAAACTCCTCCACCTGTACTTCCGAAATAATAAGTGTGGTCTGATCCACTTACCCCTGTAACGGCATCGGATCGCCCACCCCTGAATGGGCCGACTAATCGCCACTCCAGCGCTTTATACACCTGAGGATCAGGGACATTTTGAGCTTTTGCTTCAAAGAGAAATAATGATGCTATGAAGAGCATCACTAATCCCAATTGCTTTGTTTTGTTCATAGATATTAAGGTTGGCAATTTTTTATGCTTAAAACTTACTTAATTTTTTCTATTAGGGCAGAATCTAGTGGGAGATTTATTATCAAAATCGATCAATCGGCTCTTTCATACTGCTTTTCGAGATGAGGAACACCATCTATCATCCATTTAGGAGCAGGCTTGTCCATGAGGTAATGATCAAAATAAGCCTTCATTCTTCTTTGAAAATCCTTTTGATTCGCTTCGTTGGCCAAGTGATGCCCTTCCTTGGGGTAGGAAAGGAAAATCACCTCTTTACCATTTCTTCGAGCCGCATTGAACAACTCCAAGCCCTGCGACCAGTCTACAGCACCATCATCCGTTCCGTGAAGTATCATAAATGGTGTCCTAATATTGGGCACATGTTGCATGGGGTTCTCTCGCTGATAATCCTCCCGATGTGTCCAAGGGGTCACATCTCTACCCATTCTCACCTGACCAATTTCCATGATACCATGGTGGACTGTCCCGGAGCTTCCATAAATATTATTGTAGAAACTCTCCAGGTTTGTTGGTGGAGCTCCCGTGACAATGCATCTAAACATATCCGTCTGAGTAAGTATAAAAGAAGTCTGATATCCACCCCAACTGTGACCTTGAAGCCCAATTCGATCTGCATCGGCATATCCTAGCTTGATCAATTCCGTGGCAGCTGAAGTAATGACATCCAACGAACTGGTTCCCGGACGACCCTCATCAAAAACGATATCCGGCATGAAGATCAAATAGCCATTACTCGCGTAAGTAGAAAAATGAGGGCGGTCATCGTAAACAGGTATGGAATACTGGTGATGGCGATTGGACATTTTTTCATAGAAGTACATGATAGTTGGATAGGCTTTGCCCTCCTCATAGCCTGCAGGAAGCGTCAATGTCCCTTGTAATTTATTACCTCTGCTATCGGTAAAATCAATAAGTTTTCTTGTACCCCAAGCATATTCTGCCTGTTGAGGATTGGCATCGGTAATCCTTTGCTGACCTTTGAAAACAGTATTGGCGACGTAATAATCAGGAAAATTCTCAAAGGTCTGTTTGGTAAAGAAAACCCGATCAGATTCCTCGGCCTTCATAGGGTTACCATAGCTCCAATCTTCATAAACCAATGGTTTTGGAGATTTACCCACTTCTAATTCATAAAATCCTTCCTTTTTAGTCCACTCTCCATAGGCTGATAAAAGTAGAGCTTGATCAGTATCCACCCATTCTTGGTTTGGATCAAGCTGTACCAAGCGGAATCTGATTTCTTCAGCATCTCCAATTTTGGTGATATTTTCCACCGAGGATCCATCCAAGGCAAGCTGCCAAAGGTCATATTTGTGATTGACAATTACATGCTTACCATCCTTTGTCCAGCCAGCCACTCCATAGGGAGGCTTTTCATGCGGATAAGGATGCTCCAAATCCATAAATACTAGGGGAGCTTTCGAAGAAACATCTGTGATCTCCTCAGTATCAAAATCATAAACCATCAAGGCTGTATCTTTCTGATACAAATAATATCGACCGTCAGGCGAGAAGCCTAGAGGTCGTTTGACTTCTTTCACAATGAGCTTTTTATCACCGGAAGTAATATCGACTCGATAAAAATCAGCCGGAGAAACTCCCCAATTCACATCACTGATGTACGGGGTTTCATCTCTTCCCAATCGGTATTTTGGATGCTTAGAATCCAAAACCGTCCTCATTTCCTCATCAGCCAATTGCTTGAAATCGTTATTTTGGAAATGATACACGGATTGATAGGTAAAGTTTTTATTCCTATTGGCTCTTACAATCTGTACTGACTGAATGTAGGGGTCTTTCCAATGCCATACGTCCACATTAGCAATTGTATCCTTACTCATTTTGATTTTCTCCTCCTGCTCCTTAATTCCAAAAAAGATAGACTTACCATCTTCGGAAAAGGAAAGGGTTTCTTTATCACTAATGACAAAGTCTGCTGGAAAGCCAGATGATTTGGAGTCCAGCGTAGCCATCTTCGTTTCCATATCCAGATTATAAAAAACCAACAAATCATTGGGCTGCTGCCAAAGAGTATCCACTTTATTACCTCTTAAAACCACAAGCTGGTTTCCTTTCTCTTCATACTCTTCCTTTTTGGCATTTTGGTCATCCCAAGTAAGGCTTTGATAGCTGGCCTTGGAAGCATCCAACAGATCAGTGGACTTTGAGCTCAATGACAACAGGTAAACACCGTTGCCAATTTGGTCTTCCGCATCGATAAGGTAAGCCAAATGCGAACTCTTCTGATTAAAAGCGAATTCACTTACGTTTCCTATTGACATGGCCTGCTCCTTTCGGAGATCATAGAGAATCAGGTCTGCGCCTTTGGCACCCTCAGGCTTTTTCTTCAAAACTGCCCAAAACTTGCCATCATTTGAAAATGCCATTAAAGCTGCATTGGCAATTGAGTACTCTGTGTCTCCGGAAAGCTTACGCACATGGGCTTTTTGCTCGATCGGTTTTTTGGCCTTTTTGAGCTTTTCAGCTTCTTCTTCCAGAGGTCGGGTAAAATAGGCCACATAGTTCCCTTTTTTGGAAAATGCAGGCCTCGAACCGCTTGGAACACGGATAATGGATCGATCCGCTACTGACATAATATGAAGCGTATCATCAGATCCATTTGGTCTAAGGGAATAGGCAAACCAGTCTCCCGTAGGAGATACTTCCGGCGAAATAATCCTAGACCACTTGGGATAGTCTTCTAATTGGAGTGTCTTCTGCTGAGCCTGAAGGTTCAGATAGGAGAAAACAAAGAGACAGATTAATGTAAATATTCTCATATGCAGTGGATTAAGCTATTTATAGACAATAGACAAGATTGACCACTGCAGTTAAAAAACAAACACAAATTACATCTGAGGTAAAAATAAAATCATCGGGCACAAAAAAAGGGCGACCTCTCGACCGCCCTTTCATTTGAATTTATAAAACTTAAGCTTCAGCAGGAAGCACGTTTACAATTGATTTACCGTCAGCTTTCTTTACGAAAGCAACTTTACCGTCCGTCAATGCAAACAACGTGTGATCTTTACCCAATCCTACGTTTTCGCCAGGATGATGCTTAGTACCTCTTTGTCTTACGATGATGTTTCCGGCGATTACAGCCTCACCACCAAACTTTTTCACGCCCAATCTCTTGGAGTGGGACTCTCTACCGTTTTTGGAACTACCTACACCTTTTTTGTGTGCCATGGTTTAATACGTTTAATGTTTTCTAAAATGAAAACTTAGAGTGAAATATTTTCGATCAATAACTTAGTGAAATCTTGTCTGTGACCATTCTTCTTTTTGTAGCCTTTTCTACGCTTCTTTTTGAAGACGATCACTTTATCACCTTTAACATGATCCAGCACCTTGCCAGATACCTTTGCACCTTCTAGAAGTGGTGCGCCTATTGACACATTTCCGTCAGCTTCTGCCAACAGTACTTGGTCAAATTCCACGGAAGCGCCAGCCTCTGCGTCCAATTTAGGAGCGTAGATGGACTGATCTTTAGTTACTTTGAACTGCTTACCAGCGATGTTTACGATTGCGTACATATTGTGATTTTGATTCTTTATGAAAATCGGAGTGCAAATATAGATAACTATCTGATAAGAAAAAAGCTTACTTAAAAATTCGATTTTGGAATTACTATGATTTCTATTTGAGACCATCCAATTCGATAAATCGGTACCTTTAGGACTCAAAAAATAATCATCAAGAAAATCTAGACCTTACAAAATAATATTTTTTACTCAAAGACATTTCCATATTCTGTTGATTTTCAGCGATTTAATATAAATTAAAAAATTGACCTTTGTTCAAATTTTTGATTGAACAGGATTAAAAAATTTTTTTTTGAAATAATTGAAAAAACTTTTCACCCCCTGTAAATTGATAATTTTTTAAACCTTAACTTGATTTATAGCATATTTAAATATTGATTTACAATCTATTATGTAGTTTTTGACCTTTGGTCAATTATTCAATTCAAGTTCCTATTCAGGGGTTTTATTTATCCGATTTGGTTCACATATTTGTTCAGAGGCTGTTCTGAAAAGGCAGCCTTTTCTATCCCAGAAGGCCAGATCCTTCGCCCAGCCAATTTTGAATCAGGAGATAAATTTTCCATTGAATAAATAAACAGAGAGAACGATGCAAGAGGAACCCATTTTAGTAGACAACAAGAATCGATTTGTTTTATTCCCCATTCAGCACCCTGATATTTGGCAATACTATAAAAAGGCGGAGGCAAGTTTCTGGACAGCCGAAGAGATTGACCTAAGTCAGGATTTAACTGATTGGAAAAACCTGAATGACGGCGAACGCCACTTTATCTCACACGTATTGGCCTTCTTTGCGGCCAGCGATGGGATTGTAAATGAAAATTTGGCTGAGCACTTCGTGGCAGAAGTTCAATATACAGAGGCTAAATTTTTCTATGGTTTTCAGATTGCCATGGAAAACATCCACTCTGAAACATACAGCCTTCTCATCGACACTTATATAAAGGATGCTGTTGAGCGAGACAGACTACTCAATGCCATCGAGCATATTGACTGTGTAAAGAAAAAAGCCGACTGGGCACTACGATGGATTGACAACGGAAATTTCCAGGAGCGACTGATTGCTTTCGCAGCAGTTGAAGGTATTTTCTTCTCCGGCTCTTTCTGTTCTATTTTCTGGATGAAAAAGCGAGGCTTGATGCCAGGACTGACTTTCTCCAATGAATTGATTTCCCGTGATGAAGGATTGCACTGCGATTTTGCTTGTCATCTATACACCAAGCATGTGGTCAACCCACTTCCAAAAGACACCGTCCGTGAAATCATTATGGATGCGGTAGCAATCGAGAAAGAATTCGTGACTGACGCACTCCCAGTAAGATTAATCGGAATGAATGCAGATTTGATGTGTCAATACATCGAGTTTGTAGCTGACCGATTGTTGATGGAGCTTGGATGTGATAAAGTCTGGAACAGCACCAATCCATTCGACTTTATGGACATGATTTCCCTTCAAGGAAAGACAAATTTCTTCGAAAAGAGAGTTGGAGATTATCAAAAGGCAGGAGTCATGAAATCCCAAGAAACATCCAGTGCTTCTCGTTTTTCTATCGAAGAAGATTTTTAAACAATACCCATAACCTATCCCACCACCTTAACCCAAATCGAAATGCTAGTAATCAAAAGAGACGGAAGACGCGAATCGGTCCGGTTTGACAAAATCACTGCCCGGATAGAAAACCTATGCGATGGACTGGATCCAAAATATATTCAGCCCATCGAAGTAGCCAAAAAGGTCATCGATGGTCTTTACGACGGAGTGAGTACTTCCGAGCTAGACAATCTTGCCGCGGAAGTCTGTGCATCCTTGACGGTCAAACATCCGGATTATGCCATCCTTGCAGCGCGAATTGCAATCTCCAATCTCCATAAGACGACTAGCCAGTCTTTTTCTAATACGATGAAAAGACTATACACTTATGTGAATCCAAAGACTGGTGAGAACGCTCAGCTTTTGGATACTGAAGTGTATGGAATTATCAAGAAAAATGCTGCTCGCTTAGATGAGGCAATCGATTATAAGCGTGACTTTGGTTATGATTTCTTTGGATTCAAAACACTAGAGAGAAGTTATCTGATCAAACTGGATGGGAAAGTAGTGGAGCGTCCTCAGCACATGCTGATGCGGGTTTCTGTGGGAATTCATAAGAATGACATTGATTCAGTAATAGAGACTTATAATCTCCTTTCTGAGAAGTGGTTTACACATGCCACTCCTACCCTATTCAATGCTGGTACTCCAAAACCACAACTGTCTTCTTGTTTCCTTTTGACAATGAAGGAAGATAGTATTGACGGTATCTATGATACCCTAAAGCAATGTGCTAAAATATCGCAGTCAGCTGGTGGGATCGGCCTATCTGTACACCATGTGCGGGCAAAGGGATCCTATATCAAAGGAACCAATGGCGTATCAAACGGTATCGTTCCGATGCTCCGTAACTTCGACATGACCGCTCGATATGTAGATCAAGGAGGAGGAAAGCGTAAAGGATCATTTGCCATCTATCTAGAGCCATGGCATGCAGATATCAAAGACTTCCTGGAGCTAAAACGAAACCACGGAAAAGAAGAGATGCGTGCAAGGGATCTATTCTACGCACTTTGGATTCCAGACTTATTCATGAAGCGAGTAGAAGCCAACGAAAGCTGGTCACTATTCTGTCCTAACGAGGCCCCTGGACTTTCAGATTGTCATGGAGAGGAGTTTGAAAGACTCTATGAAAAGTACGAGCGGGAAGGAAGAGCTAGAGAGACGATCAAAGCCCAAGAGCTATGGTTTGAAGTTCTTGAATCTCAAATCGAGACAGGTACTCCGTACATGCTATATAAAGACGCTGCAAATGGAAAGTCCAATCAGAAAAACCTTGGAACTATCAAGTCTTCCAACCTGTGTACTGAAATCATCGAGTACACTTCACCTGATGAGGTAGCTGTCTGTAACCTAGCTTCTATTGCACTTCCAAAATATGTAGCTACGGGTCCTGATGGAAAGCGATATTTCGACCATCAAAAACTCTATGAAATCACCAAAGTAGCCACCCGAAACCTCAATAAAGTAATCGATGTCAACTACTACCCTGTAGAAGAAGCTAGACGATCTAACTTCCGTCACCGACCAATCGGCTTGGGAGTTCAAGGCTTGGCTGATGCTTTCATCATGCTCAGAATGCCTTTCGATTCGGAGGAAGCTAAAGGGCTAAATGAAGACATATTTGAAACCATCTACTACGCTGCTGTGGAAACTTCCATGGAACTAGCGAAGGTGGAAGGTACTTATGAAACTTATGAAGGCTCTCCAGCCTCTCAAGGAATCCTTCAGTTTGATATGTGGGGTGTAAATCCGAAGTCAGGCAGATGGAATTGGAATGAGTTGAAAGATAAAGTGAAGAAATTTGGACTTAGAAACTCCCTTCTAGTAGCTCCAATGCCTACGGCTTCTACTTCACAGATTTTGGGAAATAATGAGTGCTTTGAGCCTTACACCTCCAATATCTACACAAGAAGAACCCTATCTGGAGAATTCATTGTCGTGAATAAGCATTTGATGCATGACCTGATCAAGTTAGGCTTGTGGGATGATAAAATGCGCAACAGATTGATTTCTACCAATGGATCTGTACAGGATATTCCAAACATTCCTCAAAACATCAAGGATCTGTATAAGACCGTTTGGGAAATCTCACAAAAAGTCATCATCGATATGGCGGCTGACAGAGGTGCTTATATTTGCCAGTCTCAAAGTATGAATGTCTTCCTTCAGGATCCAAACTTTGGAAAACTTACTTCCATGCACTTCTACGCCTGGAAGAAAGGCCTCAAGACAGGTATGTACTACTTGAGATCTCAAGCTGCAGCTGCAGCGATCAAGTTCACACTTGATAAGAGCGCCTTGGTGGATCAGGAAGAAATTTCCACTCCTACTGCACAAGACTTGCAAGACAAACAAGCTGCAATCACTTGTTCTCTGGACAATCCAGATGACTGCGAAATGTGCGGCAGTTAAAAACTTTAGAGTTCGTCAATTTGAAAAAGCGCCTAGTAGTTCTGGGCGCTTTTTTTAGCTTTGAAAAAAACAAAACCAATGACTTCTGTAGAAATAGCCGAAAAAATCCAAAACCTAAGAGCCGAGCAAAAGCCAATTTTTGGGAGAATGACTCCCCAACATGTACTGGAGCACCTGACCATCACAGTCAAGCTTTCCTCCGGCAGAATTAAAATCCCTGAATTCACTCCTTCGGAAAGGCACCTAGAGATGAAGCACCTTTTACTGGATACTGAGATGGAATTTCCCAAAGGGGTCAAAGCTCCAAATGATACCGGTGAGCTTCCTGAGCTTCGCCACCCAAACTTGGATACTGCCAAAGAAAAGCTGGTACAAAGCCTCGAAGAGTTTGAGGAAAAATATAAGCAGGAACCTGAATTTAAGGCTATTCATCCCCGCTTTGGCTATTTAAATCATGACGAATGGTTACGCTTTCATGCGAAGCACTTCAAACATCATCTCAGCCAGTTTGGAATTTGACATAAAAAAGAGGCTGTCTCATAATTCGTTTGTTTGTCAGCCTGAGCGGAGTCGAAGGCCATTTCCGGAATGATGGAGTACATTTCGACTTCGCTCAATGTGACAGGCTTTTCTTTTGAGACAGCATATTTTTTATTTTATCCATTCCCTCTCAGGATTTCCATCGGAGGTTGATTGATGATTTTTCGACCATTCAACCAGCCCAGCACAATCGTAAGACCTGTTATCGCCAAATAGAGTACTAGGCCTGCGCCCCAAGCTGGTCTAAAGTTCATATCGAACACAAATGCGCTTAGTAGCCAAGTTGCTACAAATGACAAAACAATACCCGAAAGCGAAGCAAGACTTCCTAAGAAGAAATACTCCAGCGTATTGATTTTACTTACAGTTCCAGAACCAGCACCTAGCGTTCTGAGAAGAATACTTTCTCGCATCCGCTGATATTTACTGATGATTAGAGAAGAAATCAATACCAGAATACCTGTAGCAATACTAAAAAATGCCATAAACTGGATCACAAAGCTGATCTTATTCAAAATATCCTCGAGCGTTTCTACAATTACTCCCAAGTTGACCACTGAGATATTGGGGAATTCCCTCACCACTTCTGACTGAATAGCTGCAGATTCCCGGTCATTTTTGGTCCGTGTAATGATCACATGGAATTTAGGAGCTTGCTCTAGTACCCCATTTGGAAACAGTACAATAAAATTGGTCGAGACTTGATTGAACTTCACATTCCGAAAGCTACCAATGTAGGTTTTGATTGGTCGGCCCTGCACATTGAATTCGATCTCATCACCGATTTTCAGATTATTTCCCTCTGCAAAACTGGTCGAAAGACTCACAAAAATGGAATCTCCCCGCGCACCAAGCGGAATCAATTCTCCTTCTGCCAGTGTCTCGGTATCAATCAATGTATCCCTGTAAGTGACTCGATATTCCCGATTGTACATCCACCGCGAGTAATTTTCATCATCCGGAAGCTCTTCATTTTCCCGCTTATCCACTCCGTTGATCTCATTCAATTGCATCGTCACAATAGGAACCTCCTGCAAAATCCTCAGATCACGTCCAGTCACTTTTTCCTTTACAGCCTCCAATTGGGGTGTTTGAATATCAAACATTAGCAAATTGGGCTGATCTTCCTTATCAGCAAATTTTGCTTCTTCCAGCAATTGATTTTGAAGAAAGAAAAGCGTACTAATCATCGCTGTACCCAAACCGATGGTAGCAATCAATGAGATGGTTTGATTATTGGGTCTATAAAGATTAGCTAAAGCCTGACGCACGGTATATCGGAGTGAAATCGGTAAAAACTTCCGTACTGCCCACATGATCAATTGGCCAACTCCCCATAGAATACCAAAGGCAAAAACTACAAAACCGGTAAAGCCAAAAGCTAGCTGTGCTGATCCAAGAAGGTAATAGCTAAAACCCCAAATGAATATCAAGATCCCGGCAATCACAGCCCATCGAGAAGGATCCTTCATCAATCTAGAATCTGCCGTCTCAGGACGAAGCGTAGCCATTGGGGACACATTTCGAACCTTTAACAAGGGTAAAAGCGCAAATAATACCGAGACAAAAAGTCCGGTAATCACTCCAAAGCCTACCGAAAGCCAAGAAATTCCGACTGTCACTTCCACAGGCAGGAAATCTGAAAAAACAACAGGGAGAATAAATTGTAACAATGTCCCGAGTACGGAACCTAAAATTGCCCCAAAAAGTCCCATCACAAGAATCTCAAAAAGATAGATCAAAAGGACATCCCGTGAGGAAACTCCCAAGCAGCGTAAAACTGCCACGGAGGCTAGTTTTTCCTTCACAAATACATTGACAGCAGAGGCGACACCTACACAGCCCAAGAGTAAAGCTATAAATGCAACCAAGCTCAAGAAGTTGGACAGATTTTCAAATGACCTCCCTGTTGATCGCTTTCTATCTTCTACCGTATCTGCGTCAATCCGTTCGATTTCCCATTCATCCTCAAAAGGCTCAATGAGTAAATCAATGTCTGTATTTTCGGCAAATACAAAATAGCGGTTATACTCCACACGACTTCCGTATTGGACCAGGCCAGTTTCTTCCAGGTAAGCCATTGGAATATAGACAGCAGGAGCAACGGTGGCAGTGATTCCAGTTTGACCTGGCACGGATTGAAGTTCTCCAGCAATTTCAAATTCTACCTCTCCTACCTTGATGATGTCTCCCACCTGAGCATCAAACTGGGCCATCAAAATTTTCTCGACCAGAGCTTTTTTCCCTCCGGCTCGAAAATCGGCATCCCCCGAAGCTGGAATGGTCTCTAGGTACCCGTAAAACGGGAAATCCCCTTCCAAGGCACGAACCTGAGTCAATCGACTAGCCCCTGTGGCTGGAAAGGCAACCATTGATGCAAAATTGACCTCTGAAGCTGTATTTAAAGCCATCGAATCGATGGGCTGATCTCCTATAGGTTTGTTGTTTTCAAGAACCAAATCCGCCCCTAAAAGCTCTTTAGCTTGATTATCAATATCCGAAGTAAGGTTTTCACCAAAACTGCTGATGGCTACCAAAGCGGCTATACCAACCACGATGGAACTGACAAAGAGGAGTAAACGTGAGATATTTTTTCGGAAATCCCGAAAAGCCATCCTTAAAATCCAAGCAAAATCAGGCATGGGCATCCTCCTGTATTTTTCCTCCTTTGATGTGTATGATTCGCTGAGTCTTACCTGCTAATTCAGTATCGTGTGTGACCAAGACAAGCGTGGTCCCTTTTTCCTTATTCAAGTCGAAGATCAGCTTTTCAATCATTTCACCAGTCTCAGTATCTAGATTCCCTGTTGGCTCGTCTGCGAAAAGAATTTTGGGTTCATTGGCGAAAGCCCTTGCAATTGAAACTCGCTGCTGCTCACCTCCCGAAAGTTGTGTAGGATAATGAGTCGCTCGGTCGCCGAGCCCTACTTTTTCCAAAAGCTCTAATGCCTTGGTTCTGGCATCTTTTCGCTTTTTAAGTTCCAAGGGAACCATGACATTTTCGAGGGCAGTGAGCGTTGGAAGCAATTGGAAATTCTGAAAAATAAATCCAACATCTTGATTTCTGACAGCTGCCCGTTGATCTTCACTTAGCTTTTCAAGTGCTTGACCATTTAACTGAACAGATCCGGTAGATGCAGAGTCCAAACCTGCACAAAGCCCTAAAAGGGTGGTTTTACCGCTACCTGAAGGTCCGACAATAGAGATAGTCTCCCCTGCCTGGATATCAAAATTCACCTGATCAAGAACAGTCAAACTTCGACTACCACTTTTATAGGTTTTACTCAGGTCTTTTACTGAAAGAATATTCATGAAATGCTATTTCGTTACGTTTTGCTTACAGCTAGATTAATTCTAACTGCCAATATTTTTTGAAAGAAAATTTTTTATTGAGTGAATCTAAACCAATTATTGATGAAAATTGTAGAAGAAACTGTCAAACGGTCCAAATTGGTTCCTATTTGACTACTTATCAGAACATTTAACCACAGAAAGCTCTTTTGAAATCATGAAAAAGCTCCAATACTCTTCTTCATACCTTCTATTGTTGATTTTATTTTCGATGACCCTAATTTCATCTTGTAGCGAAAATAAAACTTCGAAAACTCCAGAGCTTGACAGCGTAGAGAATGAAGCTGTGGAAAAAGAATCCAAGAAGACAATCCTTTTTTTTGGTAACAGTTTGACTGCTGGGTACGGGATTGATAAGGAAGATTCTTTCGCTGGTCTTACTCAAAAGCGTTTGGATAGCTTGGGATATGAAGAGTACAGGGTCATCAATGGAGGACTAAGCGGGGAGACCACTGCAGGTGGCTTTAGCCGGTTGGATTGGTTTTTGGAAGAAGAGCCTTACATTTTTGTGCTGGAGCTCGGAGGTAATGATGGTCTGAGAGGTATCCAACTTAGCGAAACACGCAGTAATTTGGAAAAAATTATCGACGAGGTTAGAAAAAAGTATCCTGAGACTCATATCATTTTGGCAGGAATGCAAATCCCACCGAATATGGGTCAGGAATATACCGATGAATTCAAATCCATTTACCCAGAAGTGGCCGCTGAAAAGAACGTGACCCTTATTCCCTTTCTACTTGAAGGGGTCGCAGGAAATCCAGATTTGAACCTACCAGACGGAATTCATCCTACTGAGGAGGGGCATCAGATAGTCTTTGAAACGGTTTGGCCTTATATCAGAGACTTGGTTACGAATAACTAAGATTCTGAAAATAGACTAAACATCTTTCCAAATGGAATTCTCTTTTACCACCTTGCAGGGATTTCCGTAAGCAATCACTCCGTCAGGAATGTCTTTTGTCACGACGCTACCAGCCCCAATCAGCGATCGTTTGCCGATTTTGATGTTATTAGAAATAACTGCCCCCGAGCCAATCTCACTTCCCTCACCCACTTCCACATATCCAGATAAAACTGCAGCTGGATTGATACTTACAAAATCCCCCAAGGAAGCATGATGCCCTACTGATGCAGAACGCTTTACAGAAACACCGAAACCCAGCCGAGAAAATGAAGAAACAACCGCCATCGGTTCAATCAAAACACCTCCCTGATAGCTAGCACTCGGAGCAACGTAACTTAGTCTATGCCTTACCGATAGATAATCTTCTTTGGAGATTCCTCCTAATTCACTGAAGTGTTGAAATAAAATAAACCGTATATGGGATCGCTGAACGCCAAACTGGACCATAAAAGGCTTATTTGCCTCGAAATCATACTCTCTATCAGAAAAGTAATGGATATCATATAAGGATGGGACAAATTGGCAATCCGGCAAATCGACATTTTTCACCACATCAAACTGAGAAATTCCAAAGCTTTCGTTTACAAGATCTGTCATTAAACCAACACCTGCTTCACTATGCCCCAATAGTATCAGCTTAAATTTTTCTTCTTTTGAAATCATCATTAGGAGATTAATTTATCAAATGAGCAAAATATCTTTTCAACTCATAAGAAAAGGAACGGAAGAAATGTGTGAAATCCTTATCGATATATCTGAATTTGTACCAAGCATTAGAAATATTATCTAAATGCTTATTCTTATTGGTTTGACTAAGATATAGCCCGTTGGGATTGTAACGATACACACTAGTAATATCGGCGAGGTAAAAAATATCTCCCATTTGCTTATAAAAAGCAAACAAAATGGCATCCAAGGGTAATGGTTTTTCAATGATTCTATTCTTTAAAAGTAAATTCATTCTATTTCTGACCAACCAACAAGAAACATGTCCAAAATAAGACATTTTCTTATGCTCTTTTTTTGTAAAAATCTTATTTCCCTGAGGGATTTTTATTTCCCCTTCATTATTGCCTATGCTATAATTGGTAATGCACATGTAAGCTTCAGGATAAGATTCTAATGCATCTACTTGCTTTTGTAGCTTCAGTGGATCTAACCATAAATCATCTCCATCACAAAATGCAACATATTTCCCTCTTGCGGACCCATACAATCCCAATTGATTTCCTCTACCAGCCTTTCTTCCAAATAGTTTGATTTTTTTTGAGTCTTTTCTTAAAAATAACCTAATCTTATCTTGATTTTCGAGGGCAATTTTTTTGCATATTTCTCGAGTAAGGTCCGGGCTTTCGTCTTCGCCTATCAAAACCTCAAATGGAAAGTCCGTTTTCTGACTTAGGATACTAGCTAGACACTCCTCAATGAAATTTTCATGCTGAAAAGTGGGGACACAAACCGATACTAAAGGTTCGATAGAATTAACTGGTTTAGACTCACCTAGATATTCCATCAAAAATTAAAATTCAACTTGCTTTAGGGTATTGTAAAAACCCAATCTCCCAAATTCTTTTGGCTCCATAAAAGTTTTTTGATTGAGTTTTATGAGCTCATGAACTCGTTTTACCAACTGAATATTAGTAGCTTTTTGATCTTTGGCTCGATTCCACCAAATATTATCTTCTAACCCAACTCTGACACCTAATCCCTGAGAAATAGCCATGGAATTAATTGAAAGCTGATATTTACCCAATCCAGCTAAAGACACATAATGATCACTTGGTATCTCTTGTAGGGCCGTTGCCACATGGCTTAATTTAGCCTGGAATCCAGCGATATTTCCAAAAAGTAAATTCCAATAATAAGGGCCTTCAATAATTTCCTTTTGAATTAAATACTTTCCAAAATTGATCATCCCAAGGTCAAAGCACTCTAATTCAGGAATGACCCCATTTTCTTTCATTTTATTGGCTAGACCAATTATGATATCAGGTGAATTTACTGAAGCTTGCTTCAAAAAGTTTAAAGAAGATAAGGTAAGTGAACACATGTCAGGCTGTAGTTCCAACAATTCAGAACGCTTTTCGAACTCCGGAAAATTTCTCCCCGAACTGCTTCCACAAATAACCAAATCTGGACAGTGCTTTCGCACTCCTTCAAAAATCTCTTGATAAATACTTGATTTGTAGGTAGGGATTCCATCTTTTTCCCTAGCATGGAGATGAGCTATAGTAATTCCAACCTCATAAGCCTCGTGTGTCTGCTCGATGATTTCTGAGGGTGAAATAGGCACATGTGGTGTCATATCCTTGGTCGGAACCATGCCGGTAGGACAAAAATTAATTATTATTTTACTCATCTGATTCTTTTTGATCTATAGAAAAACCTTAATCAAATATTCTATTAATTGGTGGAAACACAAAAATTTTTTTTGAAGTGAAGAATTTGAAAAACAGTTAATTTTTGGATTTAACTCTCTTTGGTGAAAACTAGAATTAATCAAAGGAATTGATTCCCCCCTAAATCAAATAAAAAAACAAGCTTATGAAAGGAAAGCCTTTGATGATAGCGGATGAAGCACTCAAATTAATGTTAATTCAAAATCAAATAGATATAGAACTGTGATATAAAGGTGGGTTTTCAAATATAAAAAGTTAGTAATTGCTCTATACAATAGATCAAATATATCTTTTTAATATTGGTTTTCTCTCCTTTGCAAACAGAACCAACCTATAGCTACCATCAAAGAAAGTCTAAACCTCTTCCTAGCTAGTCACATTTTCGAAAACAAATAAAAGTTTAAGATGAATTAAAAAGATTCCCTAATTTAAAAAAATCGTGTTATATTTTCGACTTCATTAAAATTTTTAAAAAATGAGCTTTCAAATCAAAGAGACTCCGGATACCTATGATGTGATTATAGTAGGCTCCGGTGCCGGAGGCGGGATGGCTTCCAAGGTCCTTTCCGAAGCTGGGCTTTCGGTAGCCGTTGTAGAGGCAGGTGGCGACTTTGATCCGGCTAAGGATGAAGACCGGACTCAACTCAGACCACCATGGGAATCGCCAAGAAGAGGTGCAGGTACAAGAATTCGCCCCTTTGGAGATTTTGATGCAGCTATCGGCGGATGGGATATCGAAGGTGAACCTTACACTAGAAAAAACGGCACTCAATTCGACTGGTTCAGATCTCGTATGGTCGGAGGCCGAACAAATCACTGGGGAAGAATTTCTCTTCGATTTGGTCCGAATGATTTCAAAAGAGCAAGCATAGACGGCATGGGTGATGACTGGCCTATCGGCTATGATGAGCTAAAGCCCTACTATGACCGTGTCGATAAGTTGATCGGAGTTTTTGGTACCAAAGAAGGTATTTACAACGAGCCTGATGGCTTTTTCCTTCCTCCACCAAAACCCAGACTTCATGAACTATTTATAAAGAAAGGAGCAGATCGTGCCGGAATCCCGATGATTCCATCACGCCTTTCTATGCTCACCCGACCGATCAATAATGAGCGGGGAGTTTGCTTTTTCTGCAACCAATGTAATCGAGCCTGTCAAGCCTATGCAGACTTTTCTGCAGGAACTTGCCTCGTACATCCTGCCATGAAAAAAGGAAAGGTTGACCTTTACACTTTTTCAATGGTACGTAAAGTTACGACCGATGATCAAGGCAAAGCAACCGGCGTTTCTTTTGTATCCAAAGTGGATATGAAAGAGTATAAACTCCGATCTCGGGTAGTCGTCCTTGGTGCTTCTGCTTGTGAATCAGCACGGATCATGATGAACTCCAAATCGAAGTCTCACCCGAATGGAATCGGCGGGGACTCAGGCGTTCTTGGAAGATATTTACATGATTCTACAGGAGCTGACCGAATGGGAATCATGCCTGACTTGATTGACCGAGAGCGATACAATGAAGACGGTGTTGGTGGCATGCACATGTACACCCCTTGGTGGTTAGATAATAAGAAGTTGGACTTTGCAAGAGGCTACCACATTGAATACTGGGGTGGTATGGGGCAACCTGCCTACGGTACCGGTATGAGTATGGATAGCATGCGAAAATACATCAAAGATGAATTTGGCAACCCAAGTCCTAACGGAGGCTATGGAGAAGGATTGAAAAAGGACATTCGAAGAATTTACGGGTCCACATTAGGTATGTCAGGCAGAGGAGAAAGTATTCCTCGCTACGACAACTACTGTGAGATCGATCCGAATGTAGTCGACAAATATGGAATTCCTGTACTTCGTTTTAATTATACTTGGTCTGATCAGGAAATCAAGCAGGCGAAACATATGCAGGATACCTTTGAGGAAATCCTGACCAATGCTGGGGCAATATTGCTGGGTTCAAAACCCGGACCTGAAAGCAAGTATGGACTAGCGGCACCTGGACGAATCATTCACGAGGTCGGCACAACCCGAATGGGAAATGATGCTAAATCGTCCGTGGTCAACTCCAATTGCCAAGCCCATGACTGCGACAATCTGTTCGTAGTGGATGCAGGACCATTTGTCTCACAAGCAGACAAAAACCCAACCTGGACCATTCTTGCCCTTTCTTGGAGAACTTCCGATTACATAGTCGATCAGTTGAAACAAAAAAATATCTAAGCCATGAACAGAAGAGAAAACCTCAAATTGCTTTTCACAGGCTCTCTGGGAGCGGGCTTGTTTATGACCGGTTGTGAAACAGAGGAGCAAGCTGTAAGCGGACAGATTTTCGAAGGCGGCACTCCGGGAGGTCGAACCGCTGAGGAAAAGGCAAGAGACGCCAAACTTTTAGCTGACTCCTTTTTCACAGAAGAGGAGCGCAAAAAACTGGATACACTGGTAGATATCATTATGCCGGCAGATTCCGAATCTCCGGCAGCTACTGAATTGAAAGTGACTGACTTCATGGATTTTATGATGCTAGACCAGCCCGGCTATCAGACTCCCATGAGAGGTGGTTTGATGTGGCTGGACTTTGAAGCTGACGAGAAATTCGGCAAGCCTTTCAATGAGCTTTCCAAAGATCAAGTGATTGAAATCGTCGAATTGGTAGCTTGGCCTGACAACGCCGACCCAGCATATGAAGGTGGAGTCAGGTGGTTCAATTTACTTCGAAATCTAACCTGCACAGGCTATTTTACCACAGAGGCAGGCTGGAAGTACATGGGATACAAAGGAAACACGCCAAATGTCTGGGACGGAATTCCGCAGCAGGTCTTGGATAAACATGGACTTTCCAATCCCGAAAAATACACGGCATTTTATCTGAAACCCGAGGATCGGGGCAAAGTCGTCGAATGGGACGATGAAGGAAATATTATTGGTTAATCAACTATAAAATCCACGATAACTTCGTGGATTTTTTTATTTTTAAAATTAAACTTAACCAACTCCTTTGATGAAAAACAATGGATACTCCCTTCCTGCAGTGATGATTACTGCTTTTTTTCTTTTTTCCTGCGGAGAAAGTAATCAAACAGCAGAGGGACTTGAAGAAATGGATTCCCTCTCAATCGAAAAAGTGGACTCAGTAGACTACAAACTTCTGGGAGACCCCATTTTGGCCGATGTAAGTCAGGATGGTAGTCGGATTTTAATCTATGACTATGCTGCTAGCGAAATCATTTCGCTGGATCAAAGCGGAAAACTTCTGGGAAAATTTTCAAAAACTGAAGACACACCGGACGCTTACGGCTTCATGATGGAGTTACCGGGATTTTTAGGAAATGACCAAGTTGTGGTAAACGGAATGAGAGGAATTTTCATTTACGACTTGGAAGGTAATTTGACCAAAGAAATCAAACATCCTGAGGCAGTAGGAGGAGCAGCATTTATGCCTCAAGTCGGTAAATCCATCGAAACCTTTACTCATCAAAACCAAGAATTCATTTTATCAAAATCCGTTCGGCCCAGAGACACCTACCCGGGAGAACAAGCTTTTTATGATCGTTTCAGAGCTTTGGAGTGGATCAATGTAGCTTCAGGTGAATCCACCGAAATCATCCCTTTTGAAACAGGTAGTATTTTTAAAAACGGGAAAGGTTACATCGAGAGTGACTATACCCCCTCTTTCGAATGGATAGAAGGTAAATTGTATATAAGTTTGGGAGGGGAGTCAATATTGAGAATTTATGATATGAGCGGGGAAAGTGTCAATCTGGATACCGCGATCAACTTAACCATTCCTGAGTTTAGGGAACTACCAGTACGAGAGCGAAATGAATTTTCGGAAGGAAGTATTACAGTCGACGGAAGCACTCCTTCTGTCCGGAATATTCATCGAGTAGGTGATAAATTGATCCTTCATTATTATGCAGGAATGGACCCCGAGAAAGTAAAAGAAGCTGGAGAGCTTTGGCAATCCGGAAATCAAGAGGAAGCGGGGTTACTGTTTGATAAGTTGGAAGAGGACGTACCCAAGGGCTTTTTGGTTTTTGATCTGGAAACACTCCAGCTGCTGGACCGGATAGACTTACCTCAAGGAGTGGATACGGGAGGTTTCTTGGCGGCAGGAAATGTACTTTGGTTCCAAAAATCCGCCTCTGAAGAAGTGGAAGAAGATTTTGTAAGAATTTTTAAGTACAAATTGGATTGATTAAGTTTTTTGTTTGAACAGTTTTCTCCTAATTAAAAACTCTTACCTTTTAAATTATTAATTAGAACACAAATGAGAGTAAATATCATTCTTTTTTCAATCCTCTTGGGATTTTTGACTGCCTGCGGTGAATCCAAAAGCGAAAAGCCTGAAACATCTTTAAGCGAGCAAAATTTAAAATTCGAAATCTACGATTCGCTGGTGGTGGATTATTTGGGAAATTTACTGCTAATGGACATCAGTCCAGATGGACAAAATTATCTGATGATCGATCAAAATACGGATACTCTTTTTGTCATCGATCCTCAAGGGGAAATAAAGCACAAATACTACCGAAACGGTGATGATCCAGAAGCCATTCCTGGCAACCGCACCGGTTTGGGCAAGTTTTTGGATAATCAAACCATCTTGATTCCGGGAAGCCAAGGCATCGCAACCTATGAAATCTCGGGAAAGCTCAAGAAGGTATTCAAACCTGATTTTACAGGGATGTCAAGTCTAGTTATCCCATTTAATCAGGTGCATGATGCTTCAGGTCAAAAAATTTACATTTATCTACCAGGAAGATATAGCGACTTGGGCCAGCAAGGTCTGGATTTTCAGAAAAATTCCAAAAGACTGGAGGTTTTGAACCTAAATTCAGGAGAGTTTGAATCTGTAACACCTTTTCCAAAAGAGTCCAAATACAGTAGCGAGACCCAGGAGTTTGGCAGTTTGGATTTTTACACCACCTTCAAAATCGAAGGAGACTCCTTGTTCTTGTTTTTTCGCAATGAACCAAAACTATTTTCCTATCATCTATCCGATCTAGAAAAGCCAGCCAGCGTCAAGTCCATTCCATATCCAGAATTTATTGAACGAAAGGTGGATGATAAACCGATAAATGGAGGCTTCAATATGAGGGACTTTTTTCTTGGAACAAACCTCTCTTTATTCCCTACAGGGGATGGTGATTTTTTAATCCAATATCTGACAGGCCTTACCGATGAGGAAGCAAATGAAGTCACTTCAGCGGCAGGGACAGATTTCAACAAAATGTTTGAAGATGCAGAGAAATACAACGGCGGTGGCTTCGCCCTGTTCGACGGCTCCCAACTCAGTCCTGTTATCGAGAAACCAGAAATCCTGGGTAACCTCAATAAATTCATCTCCAAAGATGAAATCTGGTTCTCGCTCAATTTTTCAGAAGCCGAAAATGATTATTCGGTAATCTATAAAACCAGACTAGTCAGTCAATAAAAACCACTTATCTATTCCCATTTCCATTTGCGGGCAAAGCTGATTCGGTTTTGCCCGCTTATGCTTATATTCCATCCTGATCTAAAAAATCCACATGAAAAAATCATCTACCTACCTGATTTTAGCTGCTGCAGGGATGCTCTTCATGGGCACAGCTTCCGCTCAGCAAATCAAACCCACCACGGAAAAAGAACTAGTAGAGGCGGTCGAAAAGCACAGACAACTCTATGCTTCCACTCCACTCAAAGATTTCAAAGCTCGAAATATAGGCCCCACGAATATGTCTGGCCGAATCGTAGACATCGAAGTAGCCCAAAATCCCAACACCTTTTATATCGCCGCAGCATCTGGAGGCGTATGGAAGACGGAAGACAATGGCCAGTCCTTCACTCCGATCTTCGACCATCAGGGAGCGCTGGGAATTGGAGATATGGCACTTTCCTCATCGGATAATAATGTCCTTTGGGTAGGCACCGGAGAAAACAATTCCAGCCGATCCACCTATGCTGGTGCAGGAGTCTACAAATCCACTGATGCCGGAAAAACCTGGCAATTCATGGGCCTACCCCACTCACAGCACATCGGTCAGATCCAGATTCATCCGACCAATCCTGATATCGTTTGGGTAGGTTCTATGGGAGGACTTTACTCCCCAAACAAGGAGAGAGGACTTTACATGACTACTGACGGAGGAGAGTCATGGAAAAAAGTATTGTATATCGACGACAATACGGGTATTATCGACATCAAAGTACATCCGAATAATCCCGACATCCTGCTAGCAGCTTCCTGGGAGCGTATTAGGCAAGCACATGATTTCATTGGTAACGGAGAAGGCTCGGCTATCTGGCGCTCAGAAGATGGAGGTAAAACCTGGAAAAAAGCAGTGGATGGTTTCCCCCAAAACGAATTTGTAGGCAGAATTGGTTTTGATTTTGCACAGAGTAATCCTGATGTAGTCTATGCTTTGCATGACAACCAAGGCCCTTCAGACAAAGAACAAGAGGAGCCAAGAAGGCGGAGAAATCAAGAAGAGAACCCTTTGAAGTTTGAAGACTTTCAAGGCTTGTCTATAGAAGATGCTATGGGCCTAGAAGATGCTCGCTTAAATTCATTCCTTCGAAGAAATCAATTTGCTTCCAAATACACAGCCAGTGAAATCAAGCGACAGCTTCGAACCGGAAAAATCACAACAGCGCAAATCGCTAACTACAATGGAAATGCAAATGATGCCAATGAAGCTTTATTTTCAGCACCCATCATCGGAGCTGAGGTCTTTCGCTCCGAGGATGCTGGTAAATCCTGGAAAAAAGTATCAGAATCTGATCTAAGCAGACTTTACAATACCTATGGGTACTACTTTGGGGAAGTCCGAGTTGGTACCGAAAATGAAGATGAAGTATTCGTCTTGGGAGTACCGCTGTTGGTCTCAAGGGATGGAGGTAAAAACTTCACCCGAACTGATTCTGTGGGTCGCCCACACTCCGATCATCAGTCCATGTGGATCAATCCACAAGATGCAAAGCATATTCTTCTTGGGAATGATGGTGGACTCTACAGAAGCTATGGCGGTGGAGCCATTTGGGATCATCTGAATACCCAAATGCCTATTTCGCAATTTTATTCCATCATGACAGACAATGCTTCCCCGTACAATGTCTATGGCGGGATGCAGGACAATGGGGTATGGTTTGGTAGCTCTAAAAATGACCCATCCGATCGCTGGGAATCCTTAATGGGGGGTGATGGAATGGTCGTGGCTGTAGATACGAGAGACAATGACATTGTCTATACTGGGTTCCAGTTTGGAAATTACTTCCGGATTGACAAATCGACTGGTGACAGAAAGCGAATCACTCCGGGTCATGATATCGGCAATGAACCCAATCGCTGGAACTGGCGAACACCGGCTCGTTTGAGCCACCATAATCAAGACATCATTTACATGGGCTCCCAGTATGTGTACCAAAGCCTGGATCAGGGCAGCACCTGGACTACTATATCTCCTGACTTGACCAAAAATCAAAAAAGCGGAAATGTTCCATTTGCTACTTTGACCGTTGTAGAAGAATCACCTTTTGAATTTGGGACCTTGTACGCGGGCTCTGATGATGGAAATGTATGGATTACCAGAAATAATGGCGGTATCTGGGCATCCCTCAATGACGGCCTGCCTCAGGATCGCTGGGTAAGTTCAATTGCCCCATCGAAGCATCAGGAGGGTTTGGTTTATACCACTTTGAATGGCTATCGCTATGATGAATTCAAAACCTATGTTTTCAAAAGCACAGATTATGGCAAGAACTGGACTTCCATCAAAGGAAACCTTCCTGAAGAGTCTACCAATATCATCGTGGAAGATCACACTAACCCGAATATCCTTTATTTAGGAACAGATCACGGATTGTATGTCAGCATGGATGGAGGAAACAACTGGAATCTTTTCCAAGGCGAACTTCCAAACGTAGCCATCTATGACATGGTCATTCAGGAGCGGGAAAATGATCTTGTCATCGGTACGCATGGCCGAAGCGTGTACATCGTTGAGCTGGAAGAAATCCAAAAACTAGCCCAACCTGATCAAAAAGTGATGCAGTGAATTAGACTTTAAATAAAGTAGCCCGGTGAGATTCATACTTACCGGTAAATTTTTTTGGATTGAAATAGGATTTTAGAAGATTTTGAATCCAACAGAAAGAATCCACTGATTCAGTCGGTTGTCAGTCTCGAAACCAGCAACCTGTTGGGTTACACTACTCAAACCGCCTTCATATTTTACGTCTATAAAAAGATTGCCTATATCCACCCCGGCACCAGCTTGATATCCTATACTAGCCTCTTTAAAGTTGACATCATTTACCGTTCCGGCCGCATTTTCCAAATTGGAATTCACATTGAATGAAGCAATCGGTCCTGCTTGTAGCCGGATTAATTTGAACATTTTAACTCCCAGCATAACAGGTAAGTCGATGCGGTTAAAATCTGCCCGGTAGCTTTCAGTGCTATTATTCCCTTGAAGATTGAGCTTAAATTCGCCGCTTGTTTGGGTAAAGAGTAATTCAGGCTGTACGTAAAAACCAGCTCCTCCAAGTCTTGCAAAAATCCCTAAATGATACCCGGTAGTAGATCCATCTGGAATGAATTGCTGAGATTCAAAATCCACCTTTGAACTACTGAGTCCAGCTTTAATCCCGAATCCTGAGTTTTGACTGAAGGCAGGAAGACTAAGACCTGCCAATAAAATAATGACAAATAGCTTTTTCATAGTGGTATTGAGGTTTAATGATCAAACGAAAAGACTTAATCAACCGTACAATTCCATTGCCAAAAAATCAATTTAAGTCATGAAGTGCTTTTTCCTTCGCAATATGATGAAGGTCTGAAAAGTTTAAGGGTTTTGGCACAAGAGAATCAAATGGTATAGAAGATATTTTTCGGTAGTAACCCACATCTCCTGAGGTAAAGCCTACTACAGGTATCTTATTCGTTCGACCGTTTTCCTTTACTTTTGCCAAAAGTTCTACCCCATCCATCTCCGGCATTTGGATATCTGTAAGGATTACATGGAAATCCGAATTCTCACTCAAAATCTCAAGGGCCTCTTTACCGTTATGCGCGGTCACGACGATATCCTGCGAAGTTTCAAAAATTCGCTTTAAGATTAAAAGATGCATCAAATCATCATCGACAAGAAGGACCCGCATTTTTTTATATTTGAAATGATCATTCAATATTATGAAATAATCGTTCCAAACTTTTACTCCAGCTTGATTTTTTTAAAAAATAAAAAAAGCTGCCTTGTGAAAGACAGCTTTTCAATCGTATGATTTAATAAGATTATTAAGCAGCCTGAGGTGCTCCAAACAATCCTACCATGTTCAAAATCAATAGAATAATTACAATTGGACAAACCCATTTGATAAAGAAAACCCAGCCTATACGATAGATTCCCTTAAAACCTGGAGAACCCAAAGCTAATTCGTCAGCAAACTTTCCAATTTTCTGCGCCCATCCGGTGTAAAGAGAAAGCATCAAACAAATTACAATTACTGCGAATGTACCGAAGATAAAGTCCATTGCTCCAAAGAATCCTTCTATCGGATTGCTCAAGAAGTTGAATCGAATCTCAGCAAAGAAATTACCCTTAATTGAGGAAAGTGCAGAAGGTACAGACATCAACATCGCTGCAATACCTACAGTCCAAGTAGCTTTGGTACGATTCCACTTTCTATCATCAATCAAGTAAGAAACAGGAACCTCTAGCATCGAGATTGTAGAGGTCAAAGCTGCAACCATTAGCAATAAAAAGAATAGTGCACCAATGATGCTTCCGCCCGGCATGGCATCAAATACCCTTGGTAAAACGTCGAATACAAGTGCTGGTCCTGCTGCTGGATCTTTTCCTGGAAGAAGGGCAAACAATGCGGGAAACACCATCAAACCTCCCAAAAGGGCCACCATGGTATCCATTCCAGCAATCCAACCAGAGGACTGGATAATGTTGGAGTCTTTTGGTAAATAAGAACCGAAAGTGATCATCAAACCCCAACCAACAGACATGGAAAAGAAAGCTTGTCCCAAAGCTTGTAATACTACAGTACCGTTGATTTTAGAGAAATCAGGATTTAAGTAGTATTGAATACCTGCTTCTGCACCTTCCAGAGTGACAGAGCGTCCGGCGATGAAAATGATAATGATAAAGAGGATAGGCATTAGAAACTTAGCTGCCTTCTCGATACCACCAGAAATACCACCCAATACAATCAAAATTGTAATGAGGATGAACAAGAATGTCAGCGGGATAACGTAAAGAGGAGTCTGAACAAACTCTTCAAAATTCACCGGAATATTGATTATCTCTGTAACGATATATCCAACTGTCCAGCCTGCAATCACTGAATAGTAGCTAAAAACAAAAAAGCAGACCATCACACAAAGTACGCCTGCTAATTGCCAGAATTTATTTCCTCCCGTATCACGAATCGCTCCAATGGGGTTTTTACCCGATTTTCTACCTAGTGCGATCTCATTAAATAGAAGGGGTAAACCAATGAAGAGCACGCAGATGAGATAAACAAAAACAAAGGCTCCACCTCCATTTTCACCTGTCAAATAAGGGAATCTCCAAATATTCCCAAGGCCGACTGCCGACCCTGCTGCTGCCATGATAAACCCTAAGCTAGAACCAAATTGTCCCCTCGATTCGGGGTTTGCACTTACTGCCATAGATGATGCGAATGTTAAATTTTTGGGAAATAACGCTTTTTAAGAGCGGGCTAAGATAATTTGTTTTGCCAAAATACCAATTGCCGCTCGGAAAGTTTTCGGCTCGTATCCAAGCTCTTTTTGGGCTTTTTTGATTACAAAACCTGTTTTTAAGGGGCGTTTGGCTGGCTGGGTAAACTTCGTGCTATCCGTTTCCTGAATCAAGCTTTGATCCAAATCAAAATAGTCTGCTACTTCTAAGGCCATTTGATAGGGAGTCAATAAATCTGGACCAGAAATATTAAATACCCCTTTGGCACCCTTTTGAGCAATCAAGAAACAGCCCATTGCTAGATCTTCTGCCAAAGTAGGAGTACGGAACTGGTCATTGACTACCTGAATGGTCTTTCCTTGCTCCAGACTTTCCTTCACCCACAGCACAATATTACTTCTACTCAAACCGGGTGAGATTCCAAAAACTAAGACTGTTCGTGCTATTGCCCATTTAAGGCCCGATTTTTTTACGAGCTCCTCTGCCTCCAGCTTTGTCTGACCATAATAATTGACCGGAGCTGCGTCCTCCTCTTCTGTCAATAATTCTTTCTCTCCGGAGAAAATAAAATCTGTCGATACGAAAATAAAATGCGGGCTAAAGGACTGGGAAGCATCAATAAGATATTTTGTCGCCAAAACATTAGCGCTATAGCAGGCCTCCTGGTTTTGCTCACAAATATCGACATGAGTCATGGCAGCACCATGAATAATGATGTCAGGCCGAATTTCTTCAATGGTTTTGGTGACAGTCTCCTTGTCTTCCAGATTACAGGAGACATACTTCACTGCTTTATCCCCAAGACGGGATGCTCCTCGTCCAGAAGCAATGAGCTCATAGTCTTGATGATTATCCAGCAAGTCTATCAGCTTCTGCCCCAGAAGACCATTTGCTCCCGTTAAAAATATCCGCTTTTTATTTTTCATTTTGATACACATAACCAAACTCCCGCTCGATTTGAGATCGGGACATGGATTCGACTTTGACGGTCATATATACAGGATTCACAGGCCTATCTCGAGAAGCTCTCGGCTCTTGAGCAATCTTCTCGGCGACATCGATTCCTGAAATCACCTCACCGAATACCGTATACTCCCCATCCAAATGTGGCGTTCCTCCCACGGTGGTATAGGCTTGAATTTGCTCTGCTGACATATCCTTGGTCAATTTCATATTCAGCGACTGTTCTATCTCGTCCCGCTTTGATAAAATCACCTGTGTAAGTGAATCAAATTCCTCCTGCTCATATAGCTGATTGTATAGCACGCGTAGGGAATCCTGACTTTGAAGTTGCACATACTGCATAAATGCTGCCTGAAGCTTAGGCATATCAGTCGTAAGCTCTAATTCCGTGTATTCCTCGCCAAGGACAATGTAAAACTGTGAACCACTAGATCTACGTTCAGGATTGATATTGTTCCCTTGTCTGGCAGCGGCGATCATTCCTTTTTTGTGAAAATGATGAGGCAATATCTCAGCCGGCAATGCCGGCCACTCCTCAGCCGGCATTTCTTCCTTGCTAAAAACATCCCCACCCTGTACCATAAAATCAGGAATCACTCGGTGAAACTCAGTGGAATCAAAGCGACCTGATTCAGCCAAATCAAGGAAATTCGACTTGTGAACCGGAGTATCATCAAATAGCACAGCCACGATTTCACCATGCCTAGTATCTATTCGGATGACTTGTTCCTTCTGACCTGCGCAGCCAAGCATTGCGAATACAGCCAGCGCAATACCAAGAAATGATTTTATACTCATTGATTTAAATTGGATTTTATATCTTCTAAAATTTCTTTTCCTCCTGCTGCAAATACTTTCGCTGCGAGCTTTTCTCCTAGGCCCTCTGGATCAGTAACTGGCCCCTCTACTTCGAAGAAAATTCTTTTTTGCCCATCCAAACTGACAATTCCGCCTTTGAGTGTCAAGTCGTCATCTTTATGTCCAGCCAAAGCAAAAACAGGAATGCTACACCCACCTTCTAAAACTCTCAAATAAGCTCTTTCCGCCCTCAACTTTTGGGATGTCTGGGGATGATCACAAGTGGCGATTATTTTTTCCTTTAGAAATGGATCAAGATTGGTGGATGCTTCGATGGCGACAGAGCCCTGCCCCACCGCCGGAATGAATTTGTCCAGTGACAAATTCTCAGCAATCATCTCATCATACCCCATCCGATGAACCCCGGCATAGGCTAAAAGCAGGGCATCACACAAACCCTCTTCCATCTTTCGGATGCGGGTTTGGAGGTTGCCTCGAACTTCTACTGTTTTGACATGGGGATAAAAATGCTTCAAGGTGGCCACACGTCTAGTAGATGATGTACCCAAAAGAAGAGGCTTGGACGAATCGTCCAGATAAATGGATTTTTTGTGAGAAAGAATCACATCGTGGGGAAGCTCTCGCTCGGTAAATGCGATGATTTCGAAACCTTCCGGAAGGGAAGATTGCATATCCTTTGCAGAATGAACTGCAATATCTATTCGCCCATCTTGTAGTTGATCTTCAAGCTCTTGGGTAAAAACCCCCTTGCTTCCAATTTTTGAAATGGAGACATCCAGTATCTGATCTCCTTTGGTATCGATGATGACAATCTCGGCTTCTAACCCACCTTGCTCCAATAAATCCTGAACATGGTATGCCTGCCAAAGCGCCAGTTTGCTCCCTCTCGTCCCTATTTTTATTTTCGTCATTGATCTGCACTACGTTTTGGAGAATTTTTCTGTACTCCTTCTTCTATAAATTTGATAATTGCCCCGGCGACATCTACACCTGTAGCCTTTTCGATACCTTCTAGTCCGGGAGAACTATTCACTTCCAAAATCAAGGGACCCCGGTCAGACTGAAGCATGTCCACACCCGCTACGTCAAGTCCTAGCGCTTTAGCAGCCCCCAAAGCCGCTGCTCGTTCAGCTCGGGAAAGTTTGATCACGGTAGCTTTCCCTCCACGATGTAAATTGGAGCGAAACTCACCCTCAGCTCCTTGTCGCTTCATTGCCCCGACGACTTTGCCATTGACTACGAAAGCTCTGATGTCAGCTCCTTTAGCTTCTTTGATAAATTCCTGAACAATAATTCTAGCCCTAAGCCCATGAAAAGCCTCGATGACAGACTGCCCGGCCTTTTTGGTCTCTGCCAAGACTACACCGAGCCCTTGAGTGCCTTCTAATAGTTTGATGATCAAAGGGGCTCCGCCTACATGCTCAATGATTTGCTTTTCTCCACCTTTGGAAAAATTAGTGAATGCCGTCTTAGGCATACCCAAACCTGCTCTAGAAAGAATCTGAAGGCTACGCAACTTATCTCTACTTCGGACAATTGCCTGGGAATTATTTGCCGAAAATGCTCCCATCAGCTCAAACTGACGAACCACAGCCGTACCATAAAAAGTAACAGACGCGCCAATTCTGGGAATTATAGCATCAATATCAGTAAGACTTTGGCCTTTAAAAATGATCGAAGGGCCTTCCTGCTCGATGATCAGATCACAAATACTATGATCGACTACGACCGCCTCATGGCCTGCAGCTTTGACAGCCTCCACAAGTCTGCGCGTAGAATACAAGTTACTGTTTCGGGATAGTATGGCGATCTTCATGAATTCTTTGAATTTTTGTTTTTGGAAAGATTGATGGAGTCTACATCTACCAAAAATCTCCCTTTTAAAATTTTACGCCCGAGCAAGATGGCGTTTTTCATTTTGGACCGATCAGTCAGGGTAAACTCAGCCTGAAACTTCTTTCCTCCTAGCTCCAACTCGGTCTCAATCAAATATCGGATTTCTGCCTGCCCGAATGAATTTTTAACTTTCTTTTCTCTGAAGTTTTCAAAAACGACTTCCTCTCCTGTGAATTTTTTATGTCCGGGCATCAAAACCTGAAATACGAGTACCACTTTTCCTTCTTGCTCCTCCAATCGGATATGCTCAGCATGTAGCGCACTGGTGTAAGCCCCTGTATCAACTTTGGCCCAGACAGAGTCTAGTCCCAATCCAGGTAAGCTGATGCGCTCTTTTCTTCCGATGATGGTTTTAGGCTGCTTTGACATTGCGATACATTAAGAGAAGGACCTGCAAAGAAAGATCGGTAAATATCAACTTCGCATTTCCATTTCTATTTAAGTGATAGATGGCTGTATTAAATTTCTCATACAAAAGAGCTGCAGAGTCGGCATCAATTACAGACGCACTGATCTTTTGGATAAAATCCCGGTCCTCACCTTGGGTACGCAAAAGCTTTTCGGCTTTGGCATTTTGAAGCAAAATCTCCCGCACGACATTCAGGCCTGTTTGTAACAAGGACATTTGATAGTCAAGGTTGGATTTACTGAATTCATCAGCTCGCTGAAATAAAGCGGCAAACTTGCGTGTCATGCAAAGCCTAAACCAGTCCCGGATCCAAATCACCTGCTTATCTTCGACCTGATCGACCATTCGCACAGCCGTACGAATATTGCCATCAGCTATCATCGCTACTTGACGTGCCACTTCTTCGCTACAACCTTGCGAGGCGATCAAATAATCCTGTATCTCCTGATCGGTGAAAGAGCGAATGTTAATTTTTTGGGTTCGAGATAAAATAGTCGTCAACAACTGATCCGGCTGGGAAGTGATTAGCATAAAAAACGTCCCGGGTTGCGGTTCCTCCAAAATCTTCAATAATGCATTGGAAGCTTCTGTATTGAGATGCTCCACAGCCCAAATCATCATAATTTTGTAGCTGCCCTCAAAGGAAGAGAGTGAAAGAGACTGGATGACTTCCCTTGCAGCGGCTACTGAGATATTGAGCTTTTTCTTTTCAAATTTATTCAGCTGAATAAAGTCGTGAATATTTGCATAGGGCGTTTTGGAAGCAAACTCACGAAAATTGGCTAAGAGTTGAGCATTGATCTGATCTGCTCTTTTCTGCTCCTCTTTGGTCAGCGCTACTCGAGGGAAAACGAAATTAAAGTCAGGAAGAACCAATCGGGCCATTCGCTGACAGTTGGAGCAAGTGCCACAGGAATCGGTTTCTGTTGGATTCTCACAGTACAGGTAAGTGGCAAGAGCCAATGGCATAGTCAGTGATGCCGAACCTTCCGGCCCATGAAAAAGCAAGGCATGCGCCAGATGGTTATTTTTAACCGCCTGTACAAGCCTGGTTTTGGTATCTTCTAGTCCGGGAATTTGAGCAAACTGCATGCAAATGAGGTATTATATTATTTTTCCCAAATTCTATAGTTCTTGCTGAAATCAAAAACTTTCTGAAGCATTTCTTGGTCTTTTTCCCCTAGCTCAACCTTTCTGCGCTGCATGACGGCTTGGGCAGTTTGGAGAAATTTTGGAAACTGGAAGGTAGAAAAACCTGCTGCCCCACCCCAGGCAAATGAAGGGATGAAATTTCTTGGAAAACCATCTCCAAAAATATTGGCACCTACCCCTACAACAGTTCCTGTATTAAACATGGTATTGATCCCACATTTGGAATGGTCTCCCATCATCAAGCCACAAAACTGCAAACCAGTATTGGTAAAGCCACCTCGGATATAATCCCAAAGTTTGACAGGAGCATAGTTGTTTTTCAAGTTGCTTGTATTCGTATCCGCTCCTAGGTTACACCATTCACCGATGACCGAATTTCCTAAAAAGCCCTCATGGCCTTTATTGGAATAGCCAAAAATCACCGAATTTGAAACCTCACCTCCTACCTTGGAATGGGGACCTATTGTGGTATCTCCCCGGAGTTTTGCACCCATATTCACCGTAGAGCCTTCACAAAGGGCAAATGGTCCACGAATCAAAGAACCTTCTTGGATTTCTGTATTCTTTCCGATGTAGATCGGCCCTCCCTCAGCATTCAAAATAGATGCCCGAATGACAGCACCTTCTTCGATGAAAATATTTTCAGGAGAATAGACTTTGGTGTGAGGGTCTGTGATGACTTGACTTCTTCTGTCCTTGGTCAATAGCTCAAAATCCCGTCGTATTTCTCTGCCATTGAACTGGAAAATCTCCCAGCTTTTTTGAATCATCACAGGTTCAAAATTGAGCTGTACAGCTTGCTTTTTTGAGATGTGGCTCAAATTCTTTTCAGTCTCACCGATATAGCTAGCCACTAGTGTTTTTCCAAAATACAACGCCTGTCCATCACCTAACTTACCTAATTCCTCCCATAATTCCGGAGTGGGAATAAGTGCTCCGTTTACAGCTAAGTGAGCACCAGATTGACGAGGAAAAAGGTCCTGCAGATAGTCTTGGGTCAAAAAAGAAGGGGTAAAACCTGAGAACTTCTCCCATTTTTCGGATATTTTCAAAATACCTACTCTGATATCAGCGATGGGACGGGTAAAAGTGAAAGGTAGTAATGCCCCACGAATCGAAGGGTCATCAAACAAAAGGATATTTTCCATGAGGCAAAAATAAAAAAGTCTCCCAGAAACTTTGCTCTGGAAGACTTTTTGAATTTTGTGATAAATACGACCTTACTTTTTCGCGTATCTTCTGTTGAATTTCTCTACTCGACCAGCAGTATCCAAAAGCATCTTCTTTCCGGTGTAGAAAGGGTGCGACTGAGAACTTACCTCTATTTTGTATAGGGGATATTCATTACCATCTTCCCAAACGATTGTCTCGCTGGTTTCGATAGTAGACTGGGTTAAGAATTTAAACTCAGAAGAAGTGTCATAAAAGACTACTGGTCTGTAGTTTGGATGAATATCTTTTTTCATATTTTCAGTGTTTTTGTCGGCGCTTGCTCAAATGAGGCACAAAGTTACCCTTTTTGTAAAAAGAGACAAAATCTTTGCTAAAAATAATCTGACCATCAGACTTTTTTTAACAGAAATTGCCCTTACGGCAACTGAGTAGAATACAAAACTACTATTTTTCGATTTAAACAGCCCATAAAGGGCTTGCTATTTAAATTTCAGCCCTACATGAAGCAGCTCTTTTCTTGGGATAAATCTATATCAACTCTAATTATCGTCCTTTTCTTTAGTGCTTTCGCTTTGGAAAGCTTGGCACAAGGAAGTTACATCCCTTTTGAGCGGGACTACTATCACCGATTTGAGCGATACGAAATCCTCCAAGGGTACAACAATCCCTTTTTCCAGACAGGCTATAAACCCATACGCAGGGATAAACTGGCCCTATTTTTAGACAGCCTCGCTAAGGACCCGGTCATCCAAACTGCTTCGGATCGATTCAACCTCTCCTATCTCGCCCAGGATAATTGGGAATTTGTAAATCAAGAAACTCCTGATTCCAAGAAACCTTTTCTCAAAAAGCTTTACCGACGACCTGGAGACTTTGCCCATTCCTACTCGGAGGACTTTGATATTCATCTCAGTCCCGTTATTTATTTGGCCGGAGGCATGGAAAATGACTACGAGGATCGCCCGGCTCAACTCAGCCGTGGATTTGTAGTTCGGGGAGCGATTGATAAAAAAGTGAGCTTTTTCACCTACCTCACGACTACCGAATTGTTTTTCCCAAGTTGGGTAAAAGACTATGCCGAGTACCGAGGAGCAGTACCCGGTGAGGGTTTTTGGAAAGAATATAATTCGAGCGGATACAGCTTTTTCTCCGCTAGAGGACATGTCAACTTTCATTTGACTAAAAGTATTCAAGCGCAGGTTGGGCATGATCGCAATTTCATTGGCGAAGGGTACCGATCTTTTCTGCTTTCAGATTTTTCAAATCCCTACATGTTTGTCAAAATCAACACACGATTTGGAAGGTTTCAGCTTACTAATCTCTGGACTCAGATGACCGCGGATGTGATTTTTGACAGGGGAAGACCTACCGACGGACGCTATCCCCAGAAGTATTTCTCTATGCATCGATTGGGAGTCGATATCGGCAAAAAACTGAATCTTGGTTTCTTTGAGTCTGTCATGACAGATAAGGTCAATTTCAATTATTTCAACCCTGTGGTATTTTTCCGCTGGGTGGAGCAGCAGCTCGGGACACCCGACAAAGTGATGCTCGGAATGGATGTCAAATGGAATTTTCGCCCCGGAATGCAACTCTATGGGCAATTTGCACTGGATGAGTTTGTATTCAATGAATTCTTCGGAATAGACGGAAAAGGCTCAAAAAGAAATAAATACGGAGTACAGGCAGGATATAAGTACATCAACGTCCTGGGGCTATCCAATCTCGATGTTCAATTGGAATTCAATACGGCTAGACCTTACACTTTTCAAGAAAAATTTGACTACCAATCCTACTCCAACTGGCGGACTCCACTGACTCACCCCCTAGGCGCCAATTTCAAAGAATTCCTGGGTATCCTTCGATACCAGCCTATCCCGAAACTTCAAATGACATTGCTAGGCAATTATCAACTTTATGGAAGCGATCCTGACCCCGAGACCAACTGGGGAGGTGATGTATTAAAAAACAGGCTGGAAGGAAGTCCGACAGGTCTTTTTGGAAATGTGACTGGACAAGGAATCGAGAATAAAGTAATCCAAACGAATTTAGTAGCAAGTTACATGATCAAGCACAATCTCTTTGTGGATGCCACACATGTATTCCGAAGACGAACAGCACAAGACCTTGATGCCCCTGATAATTCCCAAGTCATTCAGTTGGGATTACGATGGAATTTCATTCGTCCGGAATATAGCTTTTGAATTTGAAGAGCTTTCCTGGAATCACGATTCTGACCATCCAAGTGGAAAGCTCCTCACTAAATTTGCGTAACTTGCAAGCCAAAATTGGCTTGTTTACTTCATGAAGACCTATCTAAGGATCCTGTCCTATGCCAGACCCTATGGCAAGTTCGTTCCTGCTTATATTCTTTACACCTTACTGTCCATTATTTTTGGCTTAGTCAATTTCACCCTTCTCAAGCCACTTTTTGATGTGATTTTTGATCAAGTTTCGGCAGATAAGCTAGATCAGTTTCGGGAAGCTCCTTCATTCGAATTAAGTCTTTCCTATTTCTCTGGGCTGTTTAATCATTATTTTATTCAGGCTCAGGAAAGCTATGGCAAAGTAGGAACCCTAGCCTTCGTCTGCATCGTGATTGTATTTTCGGTCTTTTTGGCCAACCTCTTCACTTACCTATCAGGGGTAGTTTTGGCTAAAGTTCGGGCAAAAGTCATCAAGGGAATGCGTACTGATATTTTCCAACGAGTCAGCGGTCTTCATTTGGGTTATTTTTCTGATGAGCGCAAAGGTGACTTGATGTCTAAAATGACCAACGACGTGCAGGAAGTTGAAAACACCATTGTACAGTCCCTTCGGGTGGTTTTCCGGGAACCCGCTACGATCATCCTCTATTTCGCGGTTCTATTTTTCATGTCAGTCAAATTGACCATTTTCACCATTTTATTGATTCCCATCTCAGGGGCAATCATTGGAGGCATCACCCGAAGACTAAAAAAACGGGCCGTAGAAAGTCAGCAGAGTTTGGGACGAATCGTCAATATTTTGGATGAAACGCTGGGCGGCATGCGGGTCATCAAGGCCTTCAATGCGGAGCGTTTTATGTTTGGAAAATTTGACGAAGAAACCGATCAATATGCGGCAGTCAATATTAACATGGCTCGTAAAAACGAACTAGCTTCTCCCATTTCTCAATTTTTGGGAGTGACGGTGGTGGCTGGAATCTTGGTTTACGGAGGAAGCTTGGTTCTCAGCGGTGAATCCAGCCTGGATGCAGCAGAATTTATCACTTACATTATCATTTTCACACAAGTACTCAATCCGGCAAAGGAAATTTCCCGGGCTGTTTCAAGCATACAGCGGGGTATTGCCTCGGCAGAGCGGATATTTGAAGTAGTGGACACACAGCCAAAAATCCAATCCAAAGCAAAAGCCGAGAAACTTCAGGGCTTTCAAGACAGAATTTCTTTTCAACATGTCAGCTTTTCTTACGGAGATAAGCAAGTACTGAGGGACATACACTTTGACTTGGAAAAAGGAAAGACCATCGCGCTAGTGGGGCCTTCGGGAGGTGGCAAATCCACTTTAGCCGATTTGGTACCAAGGTTCTACGATCCTAGTGAGGGAGAAATTTTAATTGACGGAATAAACCTAGAAGACCTCGACTTGCAATCTCTTCGAAGACAAATGGGCATTGTGACCCAGGAATCCATCTTATTCAATGATACGGTCTTCAATAATATAGCCTTTGGACTGGAAGGAGTGACGGAGGAAGCTGTCATCGAGGCGGCTAAGATTGCCAATGCTCATGAATTTATCCTTAAAATGGAGAATGGCTACCAAAGCAGCATCGGTGAGCGGGGCAGTAAACTTTCCGGAGGACAGCGACAAAGACTGAGTATTGCTAGAGCTGTGCTTAAAAATCCACCCATTCTAATTTTGGATGAGGCCACTTCGGCCTTGGATTCTGAATCTGAAAAACTAGTGCAGGAGGCCCTAACCCAATTAATGAAAAACCGGACTACCTTGGTCATTGCACATCGACTGAGTACTATTCAGCATGCCGATGAAATTTTGGTCATCGAGCAGGGAAGAATCATCCAAAGGGGAAGCCACCAAGACTTGATTCAGGAGCAGGGCTTGTACCAAAAGCTTTCCAGTATTCAGTCCGTTTAGTATATTCGAATGATTTAATATTTATACCCATGCAAAAATTTCACAGGATTCTTCAGATTATTCTCCTTGTCTATTTTGTAGGCATTTTGATCTTTTTCATTGCATTTGACACCATGGGAAGCCTCGTGGGTATTGCAGAGGTTACTTCCAATTCGGTCGTCAAGATCATGCTTACAGGCTTGGTCCTTTTCTTAATATCATGGCTGATAGGAAAAGCCGTAAAATCATCGCTGAATGGGAGAATCAAGAAAATGGAATCTGAAATGAATTCGCTCAAAGCGAAAATCTACGATTTTGAGCACCCTAAGACAATGGATAAACCCAAGAAGGAAACACCACAAAAACCTACAGAAGGAGATTCAGGGTCAATTCCTCCAAGACAAAATTTCACCGAAGATTGACGGTTTCGATCTGAAACCTGTATATTAAGGAAACCAAAAACGGTTTCCTTTTTTATTATGGTAGCAAAAACTTTTGGCAGTGCGGTATCAGGAGTAGATGCCAATCTCATCACGATAGAAGTCAATGTCGGACAAGGTACCAGTTTCTACATGGTGGGACTACCCGACTCGGCGGTCAAGGAATCTCAACAACGGGTGGAGTCAGCTCTGAAGTACTTCGGATTTCGAATGCCGAGGCAAAAGGTAGTGATTAACCTAGCCCCTGCCGATATTCGGAAAGAAGGCTCAGCCTACGACCTTCCGATCGCCATGGGAATCTTGCAAGCTTCAGAGCAGGTGGAATTTCCTGAGCTAGATCGCTATGTCATCATGGGTGAGCTGTCCCTAGACGGTAACCTCAGACCGATCAAAGGAGTACTCCCTATCGCCATCGAAGCACGAAAGCGCGGATTCAAGGGTTTTATTCTTCCTCTGGAAAATGCCAAAGAAGCATCCATCGTCAATAATCTAGACATCATTGGAGTGGAAACTCTCCAGCAAGCCGCTGATTTTTTGATGGGGGATTTGGAGATCGAACCGCTCGTCACCGATACCCGGGAGATTTTCTATCATTCTCTGGATGATGTAGAGTTTGACTTCGCGGATGTGCAAGGTCAGGAAAATATCAAGCGAGCGATGGAAATCGCCGCAGCAGGTGGTCACAATGTGATCATGATCGGCCCTCCTGGAGCGGGCAAAACCATGCTTGCCAAGCGACTGCCATCCATTCTTCCTCCACTTTCACTTCAGGAAGCCTTAGAAGCTACAAAAATCCACTCAGTAGCTGGAAAGCTTGGAAAAAATGCATCCCTACTTGCCAATCGACCCTTCCGGAGTCCCCACCATACCATTTCAGACGTTGCTTTGGTTGGAGGTGGAGGAAATCCCCAACCCGGAGAGATCTCCCTTGCACATAATGGAGTGCTGTTTTTAGATGAATTGCCCGAATTCAAACGGACGGTATTGGAGGTAATGCGACAACCCCTCGAAGAGCGAAAAGTAACCATTTCCCGAGCAAAGGTTTCCGTAGACTATCCTGCTAATTTCATGCTCATTGCTAGTATGAACCCCTGTCCCTGTGGCTACTACAACCATCCCGAAAAGGAATGCGTCTGCGGTCCGGGCATCGTGCAGCGCTATCTCAACAAAGTCAGCGGCCCCCTACTCGATCGAATAGACCTACATGTGGAAGTCACCCCGGTGAAGTTTGACGAGATGACCTCCACCCGTAAAGCAGAATCAAGCAAAGCCATTCGTGAACGAGTAATCCAAGGGAGGGAAAGACAAAAAGACCGCTTCCAAAACAATCCTGAAGTCTATTGCAATGCCATGATGCCTTCACATATGGTCAAAGAAGTCTGTCAAATCAATGAAGCCGGAAAAGCCCTGCTCAAAACTGCAATGGAGCGCTTAGGGCTCTCCGCCCGAGCCTATGACCGAATACTTAAAGTTGCCCGAACCATAGCAGACATTGCCGACAGCAAGGACATCAAAGTGGAGCACCTAGCCGAGGCTATTCAGTATCGAAGCTTGGACCGTGAAGGCTGGGCAGGGTAAATAATGATGAATTTAAAATTTAAAGAATGAAAGAAATACCTAAGTTTCACGAAACATTCAACCCAATTTTGGATGTACTCAAAGATGGAAAGCCTGTTCACCATAGAGATCTAATCAAATCGGTCATCCAAAAATACTATTCGGGCCTTCCTACGGACTTATTAAATGAAAAAACAAAAAGTGGAGAGATTTTAATTGAAAATAGGATAGCTTGGGGAAAGTCTTATTTGAAAAAAGGAGGCTACATACATTATCCAAAAAGAGGAATCGTTCAAATTTCGGAGAAGGGACTTAATCAAATCGGAGATTTAAAACTAAAAGACCTAGAATCAGAAAGTGGCCTTTTTGACTTCTACTCGGAGGAAAAGTCCAAGGGGATTTCAAAAGAAACAGAAATTAAATCTTCAACTCCACAGGATTTAATAGATCGAGGAATTGCAGAATTGGAAAACCAAGTGAAATCAGAGCTTTTAGAAAAGTTAAAGGCTATAGATCCTTATTATTTTGAAAAGGTTGTCCTCAAACTTTTCAAGAAAATGGGGTATGGAGACTTTTTAGAAACCCCGAAATCTGGTGATGGGGGTATTGATGGAATAATCAACGAAGACAAATTAGGTCTTGATAAAATTTACATCCAGGCTAAAAGATTCGATTCCAATAAAGTCAGAGAGAAAGACATTCGAAATTTTATTGGAGCCATGAGCGGGGATACATCAAAAGGAATTTTCGTTACCACTTCTGAATTTGATAAAGGTGCAATCGACAAAGCAAAGTTTGCTCATCACAATATAATCTTAATTGATGGGGAAAGACTGGTAACCTTAATGCATGAATATGAAGTGGGGGTACAAATAAAATCAACCTACATGGTTAAAGAACTTGATGAAGATTTTTTCGAAGGCCAATAAAACTCTATAATGCCCCACCCCAACGAATTTTTCTCGAAGGAATTTATCCTAAAACTCTATCGTGAACTGGACAATGCGGATACGGAAACCAAAGTCCAGTTCACGTTGGATTATATTGATTCTGTCAAAGTAGACTATCCCCTTGAGCTAGTCGAGTACATGACAAAGACCCAACTTGCCAATATCTATTTTGACCAAGAGGAGTATAAAAAGGCTCTACCCCTCCTAGAAGAAATCAATGCGCTAGATACCCCAAAGGAAACCGCAGGAAAACACCTCTACATCCTCCTCCTTATCCGGACAAATCGACTACTTGGGAAATTAAAGGCGGCATTCTCCCTTTTGGAGCAAAATTTACTTTCTGAAGGAAATCCAGATAAAGGGTTCGATACTTTAGATTTTTTGGAAGAGTACCAAAAGCTATGTCAAGATACCGGATGGGCATTTGATCCAAGATTCAAGGGTAAAATTGACTTTGTCGTGGAAAGTTTGGGATTTGAAGACAAGGACCTCAAACCTCTTGAAATGATTGACTTTTTAGCCAATACGAATTTAGAATGGAACGTGCGCATGGGTAAGATCATTCTGAAAAAGGATATTTCAGGAGAAGAAAAAACCCAATTATTCGAAGATTTCCTGAAAGAGTGTCCAATCAGGTGGTATAGAGATTATGTAAAAGACATGATCAATCACTACAGAAGTCGAAATCAGAATTGATTTGTAAAAGAGTCATACAACAACCCTGATTCATTCTGCACAAACTTTTATCATTCAGAAATCTTTGTGTAAATCTCTTTTTCCAAAAATTTACCCAAATCGACACCCCAAATGCCAAAAGGGTAAATGCTAGGGTACCCATATCCACCCACTCTTGTTTGGGCTGCCAGTTTAGAAGTCGTTCCAAAAGGTAGCTGATATAAGAATTGGGAAGTCCTTCATTACCCATCCTTTCCAATACTTGCCAGTGCCAATCAGTCAGCGGACAATAACCCCAACCGTACCAAATCCCCAGAAAACCCCATGAGAGTAGCGTGAGGCTAATCGTAATGAGGTGGGCTTTTCTGGTATTTCTCCATACCCAACCAAAAAGATTAAAAAGGATAAGTGCCGAATGAAAAATGACAAAAAACCAATCTGCCAGGATTAGTGAAGCACTCATTATTAGTAACAAAATGGTCATTTTCCAGATTTTTTAATTCAAAAAAAGAAATAGATTTCCTTTTCGGGTTTCCAAAACTTTCAAAGTGTTAAGTTTCTAAATCCCTTCTCAAATTACGGCTTTGCTTGTGATATTAAATCTATTGGTAATATTGAGCATGAAATCAAGATTTTCTACCAGAAGCTGGGATTAAGCCAAGCATGGTTTGAGGCAGGTTACCTGGAAGAAAAAACCGAATTATTTATAAATGAAAAAGACAATTTTCCTTCTAATTCTAGTAGCTATAACTTCCCATCTTTCCCTAGCCCAAGAAAAAACGGCAATTCTCTGTGGCAAACTGATTACAGCAAGCAATGATCAGGTTTTGGACAAGCAAGTTATTTTGATCGAGGGAGAGCGAATCGTAGCGGTCGGAGATCAAAGTCTACTCAGCGAGGAATACACTTTAATTGACCTTTCGGAATACACGGTTTTACCCGGACTCATTGATGCTCATGTACATCCTTTGATTTACGGCAGCGCCTATCAAACCAATTTCCTAAAAGGCTCTTCAGCATTTAATGCACTTCGTGGACTCAAAACAGTTCAAACCTGGCTTAAAGAAGGTTGGACCACCTTGCGTATAGCCGGAGATGCGGATGTGCAATATGCGCATTTGGAAATTCGGGATGCTATCAATCAAGGGTTGTTTGAAGGTCCCCGGATTTACGGTGCAGGACACTACCTATCCATTACAGGTGGTGGTGGAGATATCAATAATTTTTCTCCCGAGCAAAAACTCATCGCAGACGGGCTAGTCGTGGATGGAGTGGACGAAGTTCGGAAAGCTGTTCGCCAAGAACTAAAAAACGGCAGCGATTGGATCAAAGTACTGGTGACAGGAGCATTTATGTCTGCAGGCGACAATCCACAAAACGTACATTTCAGTAAAGAAGAACTTCAAACAGTCATTCAGGAAGCCGAAAGACGTGGAGTTCCTGTCATGGCTCATGCCCATTCTACCGAAGGGATCAATATGGCTATCCGGATGGGAGTTCGGTCTATTGAGCATGGTACATTTCTATCCGATGAAAGTATTGACCTATTTCTTGAGCAGGGAACTTACCTGATTCCCACGATTTATATCGGAGAGTATGCCGTGAGCAATTGGGATGGTGATCCTGCCCAAGCCAAAAGTGTCGCTCTTCATAAAAAGTATCAGGAACCTACCAATCGTATGTATAAAAAAGCGATTGAACGGGGAGTGAAAATTGGAATTGGCTCAGACAATGTAGGATTCCCTCCCAATTTTGCAGCCAACGAATTTGGGGAATTGGTCAAGTTGGGTATGTCACCCATGAAAGCAATTCAAGCGGGCACCCGTGTTAATGCCGAATTAATGGGCAAAGACCATGAGGTCGGTACGATTGAATCCGGGAAGTTTGCTGATATTATCGCGACAAAGAATAACCCTCTTGATGATATCTATGAATTGACAAGAGTGAAATTCGTGATGAAGGGAGGAAGGATTATTTTGTCTGATGAATAATAAGGTCCCAAATTATCCTAGCTCATAAAACGACTGTTTTCTAGTCGTTTTTTTAGAAAACGCTTCAAAAATGCAAGGATAATAAAACCAATACCAGCTAATACCGCCTGAAGCCCTAGGAACACACTGACTCCAACAGCTCCTTTACCGATATCAAAAACCATCATAACTCCTCCAACTACTGCTATCAATCCCAATCCAAAAATAACCCATCCAAAACTGATTGCTTCTCTCAAGCTCCAACCTTGAATAGCCAGAAATGCTCCGGTAGAAAACAGCCATAGCCCAAAGAAGATGGTGATTAGTTTCATGGTGGCCACTATGTTTGCCAACATCAGTACACCCAGAATAGCTGTCAACACACTCCAAAAAAGGGACTGATTTTCTCTTTCTTCTTTTGGTGCAAAAAAGTAGCCCAAGAGCCCTGTAATTCCTGCTACTAATGTCAAAATCCCCAACCAAAAGGAAAGACCTGCCAACATATCAGTTGGATGGCGCATCACATAAATCCCTAGGATCACAAAAAGTAGCCCCTGAATTAGGATTACCCACCATTTTTTAAAAATTGATTTCATCACGATTTGATAATTAATTGAATATTTAAACAAGAAAATTGAGATATATGAGAAGATCCTGGCCAAACAATACTAATCCTCCCAAAATAAATCTACAAAAAGTTCTTTCAGAAAAGAATATTCTCTCTTAAAATTTGATTCTACTGAATATCTGACTCTTTTTTTTCTAAATTAACCAAAGTGAACTTCATGTCCATTTGAAAAAATCATTAAACCTTGAGTCGCTGGAAAGGTTGTTTTCTCATGATACGAATCAAATCTTACATTAAATCCAAAATTGAAATGATAAAGAAAGCTCTCGCACTGTTTTTAATAGTTTTTTCATTTTATGCACAAGGTCAAGACATCGTCAAAACTGATCGATCCCAAGTAAAAATCAATCCAATTTTGCATGGTTCGTTGGCTCTAGAATATAATGATCTGACCATCTTCGTTGATCCTTACGGTGGAGCGGAGCGATTTGAGTCTTTTGGTCCCGCCGATCTGGTATTGATCACAGATATCCATGGTGATCACCTCAATCAGGAAACCCTGGATGGTCTAGATCTTTCTCAAGCTACTATAGTTGCCCCGCAGGCAGTCGCGGCGCAACTTCCTGCTGAGAAATATAAAAGTATCGTAGTGATCGGGAATGGAGAGATGAAAAGCATTTTGGGACATAATGTGGAAGCTATTCCCATGTACAATCTACCAGAGACAGCCGATAGCCGCCATCCAAAAGGACGAGGCAATGGCTATATTGTAGAGCTAGATGGCAAAAAATTCTATTTCTCAGGAGATACAGAGGATATTCCCGAAATGAGAGCTTTGGAAGGGATCGATGTTGCCTTTGTATGCATGAACCTTCCTTACACCATGGATGTGGATCAGGCTGCTAGTGCCGTATCGGACTTTAAGCCCAAAGTCGTTTATCCTTACCATTATCGGGGTACAGGAGGTCTGGCAGATGTTGAGAAGTTTAGATCTCTTGTCAATTCGACTGCCCCTGGAGTAGATGTAAGATTGAGAAATTGGTATCCAGAGAATTAAATTACACCGAACTAACTCTGATGGAAATCCTGCTCCGCTACCTCCACTTCATCTCCGTCATCACCCTTTCAGGAACTTTGATTGCTGAGTTTTTTCTTTTGAAGAGTTCTTTAGAGAAAAAAGAGATTCGTCTACTAGGCCAAATTGATGCAGTCTATGGCATTTCTGCTCTGATTCTGCTAGGTGTAGGCCTGACGCTTTGGCTTGGCGGATATGGAAAACCAACTGAGTTCTACAGCGAAAATCCAACATTCCACCTTAAGCTTGGCCTGTTTGTATTGATCGGCCTGATTTCAATTTACCCGACAGTTTTTTTCATCAAGCAAGGAAAAGGAGATGCCACTGAAATCGTAAAAATCCCATCCTTGGTTCATTGGTCTTTGAGAGCAGAGCTAATTCTGCTGGCATTAATCCCACTTTTTGCTGGGCTAATGGCAAAAGGAATCAGAATATTCTAATCCCCAAAACACATCCCCATTCCTTTGGCTGCCTGAACCAAAGTACCGGATGGATCTACCACATTGTAGGTACTAATCGCTTCCTTGATCGGAGCTGAGGAAAAGTCATTATTTCGAAGCACGACCAATTGACCGAATTTTCTATCCAAAACCAATTCCATCGCTTTCACTCCAAAAACAGAGGCTATCACTCTGTCAAAAGCGACTGGAGTACCTCCACGCTGGATATGCCCAAGAATCGTCTCACGGATATCTGCTTCCAAGCCCGCATCTTTGAGTTGCTGACTGAGTGTAAAAGCAACTCCACCTAATTTTACTGCCTGCCGTCCTTCCTCTCCTTTCGAGGAGGTAATCGTCCCATCTTTGGCATACGCGCCTTCTGCGATGACAATATTGACAAATCCACGCCCATCATCATAGCGGGACTTGATTCGATCAATTACCTTTTCTAAGTCGTACGGAATCTCCGGTATGAGGCAAATCTCAGCTCCTCCGGAAAGTGCAGTATAGAGGGAAATCCAACCAGCGTTTCGACCCATCACTTCCATAATCATCACCCGATGATGACTTGCAGCCGTAGTCACCAACCGATCCAAAGAATCCGAGGCTACCTGTACAGCTGTCTGAAAACCAAAAGTAAAATCAGTGGAAGACAGATCATTATCAATCGTCTTTGGCACGCCTACTACTGGTATACCTTGCTCAAATAGCGCTTGGGAAATTTCCTGTGAACCATCTCCTCCAATATTAATTACAGCATCAAACCCTTGATTTTTGATTTTCTGAATTAATAAAGGCAAGCGATTCTCAATTTCAATCGTTCCGTCTGCTTTTTTGACTGGAAATCGCATAGGATTCCCTTTGTTGGTAGTGCCGATTAGGGTGCCACCTTGTACATGGATTCCAGCGGTATTGGATTCATTTAGCTGCATCAACCTCGGAGGATCTTCCATCAGCCCGTTGAAAGCCTCAAAACTTCCCCAAACCTGCCATTCACCAGTCTTTGCTGCTCTTTTGGTAATTCCTCGGATCACTGCATTCAGTCCCGGACAGTCTCCACCGCCGGTCGTAATCAATACCTTTTTCATGTGTTTGTAATTTCCTTTTTAATTGTCACATAGCTTGTCCCGAACTTGATTCGGGAGAATCTCGCAATTATAGTCATCTCTCTGTGTGACGGGTACGACATGCTCGATTTCATATTCTTGTAGTAATAGGTTTCTCTTGCAAAAAGAAGAAATCAAGAGTAAAAACCAACTTAAAGCTCCATCAATAAGGTACAAAAGCTCAAGTACCAAAAATATACTCAGCACCCTCACGACACATCTCCACCGAAAAATCGAGTTCCTTCCCAGCTAGCCTTTCAGCGAGAATCTCATCCAACCGGGAGTCTGTATTGTTGGGTTCATGATGAAAAATCCCCAAATGCTTCACTTTACACATGCTTGCAAACTCAATGGTATCCTGAACAGCACTATGCCCCCAACCAGCTTTCTCCTCATACTCAGCTATGGTGTAGGCACCGTCATGAAGCAACAAGTCTGCTTTTTTGGCGATTTCATACCCACTGGTCCATTCTGGATCATTTGGAAAATCGTTTGACCCCAAGCGTACCTCATGGTCAGGAATGTAAGCCAAGACAGTATCCCCATGACTAATTCTAAAACCTAAAGTAGGCCCTGGATGACAGACAAATTCTGAATGAATAGTAAAACTCCCAATTTGGATTTGGTCGTCAGAAAGCTCGTGAATAATGGGATGATTGGGTAAATCTCCCAATCTCACTGGGAAAAGCGGCGGTGAAAAGTATTTTCGAAGTCTTTGGAGAAGTGGAGTATCAGAGGTACTTGGCCCCCATAAATGCACCTCGACGTTTGGATTGTACAAAGGCAGAAAGAAACCTAGCCCCATAGTATGATCAATATGTAAATGGGAAAGAAAAATATGAATCTGCCGAACATCTTGATCTAAAAACCTCCCTAATCGCTGAATACCTGATCCCGCATCTAAAACCAAACAAGTCTCTCCATCCGAAACCTGCACACAGGATGTATTCCCTCCGTAAAAATTATTCTCTGGGCCTGGCGCAGGAAGGGAACCACGACAACCCCAGATTTTGACTTTCATCATTCATCAAGGGTCCAAAAGATTGCCATTGCTCCTAGAAAGCGGTCAGGTCTTGCGATAATGGGAAATGCGGTGACTTGAATATGTTCATCTCTCCCCTGCATATTCTTAATAAAGAAGCTACCAGAAGTAGGTTTTTTGGTTTGAAGTGTTTGCACAAGCGGAAGACCTTCAGGGGAGATGAGTTCTCCTTTTTCATTGTATGGAGTAAAAATGGTAGCCCATTCTTCTACCCGCATTCCTCCTGTCTCACCAAATTTCAACCCAAAAACAGTCTCGGCCGATTCATTGTAAAACAATAAATTCCCTTCCGTATCAACAAGAAAAGCAGGTAAGGAAATCGTATCAATGAATTGTCGACCCAAAATCAACTCCAAAGGTTGTGCTGGCATATCAGTAGAACATTGTCCAAAATCAATTAAAAGTTAATAAAATTCTTGAAATAATTATTTTATAATTAAAAAACTCTATGAATTAGATTAAGTCGATTCAATTAATTTTAGAAAAAGCCTGATCTAAATCCTCCAATAGATCGTCCGTATGCTCCAAGCCAACTGAAACCCGAATCAGATTCGGAGGTGTGAGTGTATCAGGTCCCTCCACCGCTGCTCTTCGTTCGATAAGACTCTCTATTCCACCTAAGCTTGTTGCGTTTGCAAAGAGTTTTAACTCGGAAATCAATTTATCCGCAGCCTCAGCACCTCCTTTGACCTGAAAGGAAACTACCCCTCCAAAACCGCTCATTTGAGAAGCGGCTATCTCATGTCCGGGGTGACTTTTTAGGCCTGGATAGAAAACTTTTTCCACTTTCGGATTTACCAGAAAGTAATCCGCCAATACCATTGCATGCTCGGCATGTCCTTTCATCCGGTAGGCCAAGGATCGAATGCTCCGAGCCAACCAATAGCAGTCACTGGCAGAAGGCACAGCCCCTCCTACTCGTTGAATGGTTCTGATTTTTGTCCAAAAATCATTTTGCTCTTTGGTCACCAAAGCTCCTCCAAGGATATCACTATGCCCTCCAAAATACTTGGTACTACTATGCATGACGATATCTGCTCCAAGCAAGAGTGGATTTTGGAAAACAGGAGTCGCAAAAGTATTATCACAAGCCAAAATCGCTTGATGCTCATGAGCGATTTCTGCAATTTTTCGGATATCACTGATCTTCAATAAGGGGTTAGAAGGAGTTTCCACCCAAATAAGTCTAGTATTTGGTTGCAGTGCAGCCTTGATAGCTTCGAGATCGCTCATATCTACAAAACTGACTGTGTGAATTCCCTTGAAAAGCTTGGTCATGGAATTATGTAGCCCATGATACATATCATCCGGTGCGATGATATGTGAGCCAGGCTCGAGTGCCTGAAACACGGCAGTTCCGGCAGCATTTCCTGAGGAGAAAGCCACCGCATCAGCACCCTGCTCTAGGGAGGCAATCAATTCTTCGAGAGATAGTCGGTTCGGATTCCCTGCTCTCGTGTAAAGTAAACCTGCTTCATTTCCGTGCTCAAAGGTTGTACTTAGGGTTATTGGCTGTACCACGGAGCCAGAATTATCAGTCACATGGTTACCTTTATGGATGGCGCGAGTTTCGAATTTCATATCTAGGTATTTCTGGAAATTTAAGAAAACCATTTGGAATGAAAACAGGAGAAAAGACACACAGTATTTAATATTTTTTCTTAGAGCCTTTCCAACCTTTCCGCTCCGAGCTGACTCTTTAAGTTAGAAAAAGCAAAAATGAACCAAATCCAACTAGATTCTGAATTGATTGAGCGGGTGATTTCTCAAGAGAGAAAAGCTCAATTTCAGCTCTTTGAGCTCACAAAAAGGATGGTTTATTCGCTCGCTTTTCGAATGCTGAATGATGAGGAACTAGCGCATGATGTACTTCAGGACACTTACATCGAAGTCTTCCAACAAATACGAAACTTGAAGCATCCGGAAGCTTTGATTTCTTGGATGAAAACGATCGCAGCAAGAAAGTCCATCAAGGCTGGAAAAAGGCAGTTCGAATTTGATCAGCTGGACCAGCATCATGATCCTGTAGACAATCAATTCGATTCTTGGTTTGATGGGGAACTTTTAGATCAAGCGATCAGAGCATTACCTCCGGGAGCTCGGGCAGTATTTATGTTGACAGCGGTGGAAGGTTACTCTCACAAGGAAGCAGCAAACCTTCTTGGAATCTCAGATAGCACTTCCAAATCTCAATTGAACTATGCAAAGAAGCTGCTGAAAACTCGAATTCAAACCTTACTCCGGGCATGAAAAATCTACCAGAACACGAACCAAAGGACAACAGCTGGGAAAGAATCATGCAAAAGAAAGATTTTGATTCTCAGTTGAGTAAAAATCTAGACGAACTTCCCTCCTATGCTCCCTCTGACATGGCTTGGGATAAGATTGAAGAAAAGCTGGACGGACAAAAGAGACTTTTCCCTTGGAGAACATTCATGATTGCAGCCTCGCTTGCCGCACTATTCCTTTTGGCTTTCTTCCTAGTCAGGCAAGAAACTGTTCAGTTTGAACCTCCACAGCCAATTGCTGAAACAATTCCTGAAAGACAAGTGCCAGAAACCGACACTGCTCAACAGACAAAACCAATAGATCAGAATCAAATCCTTTCTGATTCAAATGAAAAAGAATCAGTCCCTGAAATAATTACCCAATCATCGAGGAGAAGAGAATTTATCCCCAAAATTTCTTCTAGACCGCCCATTTTAATTAGGGATGAACTGACTGTAAAAGGAATGGATTTGGAAGCAAGGGAAAAATATATCCCCATCGCTGAAACCAAGGACGAAACTTACCATTCGGTCGCCATTTCCTGGGGTCTTGATAAAATCAAGTTCCAGGTAAAAACAAATTTTGGAGCTCAAGATCCACTATTGCTAGAATCCTCCAAAACTGAGAAACGGGATTATCAAGCCCGAATCAGACTTACCCGGAAAAAGTAAACTAGACTAAACGAACTATCAAAATGAAACGACTCCTACTTATCGCGTTATTCCTATGCCTTTCTGGCTCTATCGGCTTTGCCCAAGAACTGCAAAACAAACTCCCAAAAAACCATCAAGCATGGGCGGACAGAAGCTTTCCAATCACCGATACCATGGCTTTTGATTTCCCTAATGAAGGAAAGCTTCTCTTCCTTTTTAATCGAGAAGAATTTACGCCCGAAATGCTAGAGGAAGAGTTTCGACCTTTGCTGGAGCAGGCCACCCAATTTCCTGCTTTTGAAACCCATGTTTATAGACTATGCCAAAATTTTTCACCAACTAGCTTAAATCGAGTAAAAAAGGATGTTGAAAAAAAATACTCGAAATGGCTCACTTCAATTGAATTAGGCTTTCCAGTAGGTTTGGATTTTACAGCGGGAAAATTTACGCCCGAGATCGGATTTCAGGCAGCATTAAGCCTGCCCGGATTTCAAATAGGCGGTTCTATCACCAATACAGTTTATTTCCCGGAATCAGAGTCTGGATTTTCGGTCAACAGCAACTGGTTTGTCAACGCCGAATACCATTGGAAACCGGGAAGCCTATACGCCAACCAACATCAAACCATACAGGTTGGATATTTACTCAATAACTCCAACAGTCAGCTTTTTGAAGGGACTACGATGAGAGCTACTTATAAGCAGACCTTAAGTAGACATATGAGTGTACAGGCCGGAATAGTTGGCACAAAAAATCTAACCACCTTTTATCCAGTAGTGGGATTCAGAATCAGATTCTAGAACCTTAAAAAACAAAAAGAGCCGTTTCTGGCTCTTTTATTTTTTTATCTAATTCGATCAACCGACCTGACCAAAGCTTCATCCTTACGGATAAAACGATTAGCCAGCATATTGAAGACCATCGCTGCCAAGACTACCCAAAAACCCAACTGATAAGTGCCGGATGAAGTAGCATTGATGGCAGAATTAATTCCATTAGTCGTCAGAAATACTGCTACAACCAAGCCAACCATCACTAGGCTATTGATCATATTAAAAAGCATCTGCCGAGTGCGATTTTTATACTGAAAAATAGAAATTAAGGCCATCAGACCTGCAAAAGCAGCCAAAGTCGCAATATACCACTTGGATGACTCCTGAATTACCTCACCTGAGGAGTCTAGATTGCTAAGCATAAATGCTGACAATTGCCAGGAATCATTGGTACCTGAACCCGTCTCTGTTTGCACCCAAAGGGTGGAGCCGATGGTAATGCCCATACAGATGACTACTAGGAAAAGAAATATGGTTTGAACGCGTTGGATCATTTTATCAATTTTTTGGCAAAGAAAAGGCCAATTCCCCGCTTTCACAAGGATTGAATAAATCTGATATCAGGAATCCTTACGGAATTGTATCTTTGCGGGATATGAGTCAAAAAAAGCGTTATTTTCTGGAATTAAGCTACCATGGCAAACCCTTTCATGGCTGGCAGATACAGAAAAATGCCTTTTCCGTCCAGGAATCAATTGAATCGGCACTTTCCACTTTCTTTCAAAAACCCACCACCATCATGGGTAGCGGGAGAACGGACACGGGAGTACATGCAAGTCATCAAGTCTGTCATTTTGACTGCGATATGGCGTTTGAGCCTGAAAGATTGCTGAAAGCGCTGAATGGAATCTTACCAAAAGAAATAGCCATTAAACGGATTCGAGAGGTAGAAAAAGATGCCAATGCCCGCTTTGATGCAATCGAACGTTCCTATTTCTACCGAATTATATTTCAAAAAAGTCCTTTTCAGGATGAGTTAGCCTGGACTCTTTTTACCAATCCAGATTTAGAAAAAATGAATCTAGGGGCTAATTTTCTTTTGGGGGAGCAAGACTTCGAGGCTTTTAGTAAGGTTCATACGGAAGTCAATCACTTCCGTTGTCAAATAAAGAAGGCCTATTGGGAACAAAAAGACGGGGAATTGTTATTCCATATAACCGCTAATCGATTTTTGCGTGGGATGGTACGGGCAATTGTCGGAACTTTGGTGGATATTGGTCTCGGAAAGCGACTTCCAGAGGATATGCCAAAAATCATAGCTTCCAAGGACAGAGCACAAGCAGGTAAAGCTGCACCCGCAAAAGGTTTGTTTTTGTGCAAAGTCATTTATCCCGAGAGCATTTATTTAGATTAAGAAATCTTGAGCTTAGAAAAAGAAAAAACTTCTTCCGGAGAAATTTTAGACACCAAAGTCCTGAAGCAATTGTACCGCTATGTACAGCCCTACAAGTTTCAGTTTTACCTGCTGGTGTTTTTGACCATTTCCTTGGCTTTGTTGGCTCCGACTCGCCCCTATTTCATCCAGGTAGCGATTGATGATTATGTGGCCATTGGGGACAGTGCTGGGCTGGTCCGGATGATCTATATCCTAGTAGGCCTGATGATTTTGCAGGCGATCGTGCAATGGGCCCATACTTTTTATTCAGGCTGGATCGGTCAGGTCATTATCAGAGACCTACGAGTCAAACTCTTCAATCACTTACTGAAACTCAAGTTGAAGTTTTTTGACAATACACCCATTGGAAGGCTGGTTACCCGAAACGTCTCCGATATCGAAACATTGGCAGATGTTTTCAGCGAAGGCCTTGCAGCGATTATCGGTGACTTACTACAGCTTGTGACCATTTTGGGTGTGATGTTTTACATCGACTGGAAGCTCACCTTGGTCAGTTTGTGTACTTTACCGCTGATGATTATTTCGACTTACATCTTCAAAGAGAAAATCAAAGTCACCTTCAACGATGTCCGAAACGCAGTATCTAACCTCAATTCCTTCCTTCAGGAGCACATTACCGGGATGAATATTGTGCAAATTTTCAATCGAGAGGAACGGGAATTTGACAAATTCAAAGAAATCAATCGAGAGCATCGAACGGCACATATTCGATCGGTATTATATTATTCTATTTATTTCCCTGTAGCAGAGATCATCCAAGCAATCGGCATCGGCCTGGTAGTTTGGTACGGAGCAGTTGGAGTTTTAGGGATGGAATTACAAGTAGGAGTATTGATCTCTTTCATCATGTATCTTCAGCTTTTCTTCCGCCCCATTCGGATGATTGCAGATCGATTCAACACCCTGCAAATGGGAGTGGTCAGTTCATCTAGGATATTTAAGCTGTTGGACAGTGACGAGTATATTGCCAATGAAGGTGATTTCAAGCCAGAAAAAGTCAAGGGAAATATCCAATTTCAGGACCTTTGGTTTGCCTATGTGGATGAGGACTACGTTTTGAAAAACATCAATTTTGAGGTAAAAAGCGGACAAACTGTTGCTTTGGTTGGTGCCACTGGCGCTGGAAAGTCTTCCGTCATCAATTTGCTTTCACGCTTCTATGAAATCAATAAGGGAGCCATTACTATCGATGGGACTGATATCCGGGATTTTGAATTGGGCACCCTTCGCAAGCACATTGGGGTAGTACTACAAGATGTTTTCCTTTTTTCCAATACCATTTACTACAATATCACCCTTGGCAATCCAAAAATCACGCGTGAGCAAGTCATGGAAGCAGCAGAAATGGTGGGAGCCCGAAAATTCATTGAAAGACTTCCCGGAGGATTAGACTACAATGTGATGGAACGTGGAGCAACCCTCTCTGTTGGTCAGCGCCAATTAATTTCCTTCGTAAGAGCCATGGTGTACAATCCGGAGATCATAATCCTGGATGAGGCGACCAGCTCCGTTGATACTGAAACTGAAGAGTTGATCCAGGAATCTATCGAAAAAATGATGAAAGGCCGAACCTCCATCGTAATCGCTCACCGACTTTCTACCATCCAAAAAGCTGATCAAATTATTGTTTTGCACAAAGGAGAGATCATGGAGCAGGGTAGGCATGACGAACTTCTGGAAAAAGGAGGATACTACACCCAATTGCATCAAATGCAACTTAAAAGCATGGCAATCTAGCCTGGAATTTGCTTAAATCATCAAAACCAACTATTCATTCATCGTGAGAAACAAATTACTATTGCTTCTTTTTATGCTCCCATTTGCCTCTCTAGCCCAAGAAAGGGGAGCCGGTATCAGACTGGGCGAACCTTTTTCACTGACCTACAAAGATTTCTTTGACGACTATTGGTCTTGGGAAGTCATGCTTGGAAGTGGCGGTGTGAATGGCCCGAGCTACTATCAGCGGGATTTTGAAAACAATCCACCGAACTCCAATTCATTCTACATCGGTCATTCTACCCGTAAAGGCGCCTCTATCCATGGTCGGGTAGCCTATCACGAAGATATCACCGATGCCTTTGACATTACCCAAGGCTATTTGCTAGGATATGGAGGAGCGGGAGTTCAGATACGTACCACTCAAGTCAATTATACCTACAATGTAGGTGATGGAAACGGCAACATATTCTCAGAGGACAGAAGCAACATAGATTTTGGTCCTGAAGTATTTGGAGGAGCTGAATATTACTTGGATGAGTTACCAATTTCGGTTTTTGGTGAGGTGGGACTTTTTGTAGAGCTACTGGACCGTGTCGGCCACATCAAATTCCAAGGCGGGATCGGGGTCCGTTATTTATTCTAAATTATGCAAAAGAGAATAGCGATCTTGGCTGTGGTGATATTTCTCCTCATCGTAGGAGGATATATTGCATTCACATCTTTGGGAGGAAACACACCTATCGAGGTCAGCCTTGTAAATCGATCTCCAGAACCGCTCTCGGGGATTTATTATGTAGGCACTCCGCAGAACCCAGAACTCCAAAACGTTTTCGGAAAAATTGAGGCAGAAAAATCCTTAAGACCGGGAAGTTTTCTCCATACAATCTATGAAGTAGAACCTGCAGGCAAATTGGACACGATGCGAGTTTTTGTGGGACTGAATCAGCTGCTTTCAGGAGATGATATCCAAGAACGAGTATTCTCTGAAAAGAGCTATTTACTCGCCAAAATCAAAGCCAATAAATGGGTAATGCCAGGTCCAGAAAAAGTCAAAGAAAAACTTTGGGCTTTTGCCGACTCAGCAAATCTTGAACTATCAGAATTTTTTATCGATAAGATAGTCTCTGAAAATGAGGTACATGTAATTGCCCCGATTAAGAATAAATAGGTATTTACATTTATTAACAAAACCTATTTTCAAAATTTTCGTGACAAAATCTAAGAACTAAACCAAATAAAATTTTATCAAATCACGGATCACGTCTGTTTCATTACAATAATCTAAGCTGCTACGAGATTTGATAACAGTACGAAAACCACACTAAAAATGAAAAGACTACTAGCAATCTTTGGCATCGCAAGCATTTTTGCGTTCCAAGCCTGTGAAGGTCCCATGGGCCCTCCAGGACCTCCCGGACTAGATGGCCTCGATGGCCTCGATGGTGTAAATATCGTGGGAGAAACTTTTGAAGTGGAAATCACTTTCAATGAAGCAAATAACTACGGCGAAGTCTTTGATTTTACACAGCCTTTGGTTGACGGTGACGCTTTACTCGTTTACATGCTGGAGGCTTCCCCACTTGATGAAAATGTCTTTGCATGGAGATTGTTGCCTCAAACCTTCTATCTAGAACAAGGCATCCTTGTTTACAACTTTGACTACACCGTTAATGATTTCAGTATTTTCCTAGACAATTCCCCTATTGATTTCTCTAGTCTGGACCCTTACTATACTGACAATCTACTATTTCGAGTGGTAGTCATCCCATCAGACCTTCAGTCAAGAATTGATTATACCGATTACGAGGCTGTAATGAAGATGCTAGGTATTGAGGAAGATGATTTTGTGAAGCTCTCCCCAAAAGTCAAACAATAAGAAATACTAAACCAACTCCTACCACAAACAGGATTGAAGCCATGCTCTAATCCTGTTTTTTTTATGTCCAAAATTTTAAAGGCAAAACGCATTTGCTTCCTATCTTTGCCCTATGCAATTTCAAAATGATCTGCTGCTCCGGGCAGCCAAAGGCGAAAAAGTAGAACGAACACCCGTATGGCTTATGCGACAGGCAGGAAGAATCCTACCTGAGTATCGAGCAGTCCGAGAATCCGTTTCGGGTTTTATAGAATTGGCTCAGACACCTGAGTTGGCGGCGGAGGTTACTATTCAGCCAGTGGATCTACTGGGGGTGGATGCAGCGATTATTTTTTCAGACATTTTGGTGATTCCCGAGGCCATGGGTTTGCCATACGAGATGGTAGAAAAAAGAGGCCCTTGGTTCCCAAATACCGTAAGCTCTGCAGCAGACTTAAAAAATCTTCGGGTAGCAGATGGTGCCAATGACCTCAGTTACGTGATCAAGGCGATCGAAATCACCAAAAAAGAATTGAATGGACGGGTTCCACTCATCGGATTTGCTGGAGCACCATGGACCATTTTTGCCTACATGGTGGAAGGCAGTGGAAGCAAAACTTTCTCTAAGGCTCGGGCCATGCTGTACCGAGAGCCGAAGCTTTCCCATCAACTACTTCAGATGATCACGGACAGCACCATCAATTACTTGAAAGCTCAAATCAAAGCGGGTGCTGACCTTATCCAGATTTTTGATAGCTGGGCGGGAATCTTGGGACCAGAGCAATACGATGAATTTTCTCTCCAATACATCGCCCAAATCTGTGACGCGATACAAAAAGTTCCCAAAACCGTCTTTGCAAAAGGCGCATTTTTCGCTCGGGAAGCCATGGGCAAGTTGAACTGTGATACAATCGGCTTGGACTGGAATATGGGCATAGCTGAATCCAGAAAAATGATCGGTGCAGACAAAACGCTTCAGGGAAATCTTGATCCAGCAGCACTTTACGGAAATCCCGAGCAGGTACGTAAGGCCACCCAAAATATGATGGAGCAATTCAAAGGAAGCAGACACATCGCCAATTTGGGGCATGGCGTCTATCCGGATATAGATCCTGAAATGGTCAAGGTCTTCATCCAAAGCGTCAAGGATTTCCAATAAATTTCTTTCACATATTTAATATCAAACTGTGATTTTTTAATCAGAGCGTGAACTTCTATGCTTTTTTCCATCTCGGATATTGTCTACTTACTTTTTCTCTTATTCCCAATTTAAAGGTAGAATTATTACGCTTTCCCCAATGAACTCTCAGTCTATTTGAAAAAATATTAACAAAAAGATTGATTTTTTATTTTTTGGTATATTTTTGAACCAATATTTCTCATTTTGATAATCTAAAATTAAAATGAGGGTAAAATTCAAACCTATTATATTATCTAAACCTATCAAATCATGAAAAATCAGTTTAAAATGAAACTGAAAGTATTCTGTCTTATTCTGGCAGGATACTCGTTGCTGACCTATTGGAATGAAGCCGCTGCTCAGGAAGAAAAGGAATTCAACTTTAGTGCGACCTTGAACTCTGATCAATTCTTCGGGTTCTATCCTACATTTGCAGGATCCTACGGCTTTTCGGACAAAGCCAGCTTTACGTTCTACGGCATTCTTTGGTCTGGTGGTACCGGCGGGGGCTGGGGCAATTGGACTGAATTCGGTGTAGGAGCCAACTTCACAGCCACTGAAGGCCTGGATATCAATCCACAGATTGGTATTTTAGGCGGGAACTTGTTGAGTTCAGGAACAGCTGGCCCGGCAGTATTCGGTGATGGAATTGTCCCTAATTTGACAGTCAATCTCAACAAAGCAAAAACTGAAGGACAACTTTATTTTGGCTACTACGCGCCACTTCGAGATGAGACCTTCGCTGATGGTACCACACTAGCCTACATTCACTATTGGGTGAACTTTGGGTTCAAGGCCAGTGACTTCTTCTCCATCGGTGCTCACTATGAGCATTTGATCAATTCGGGCGGATCCAATGTCGCTACCTCCACGGATGTCTATCAATGGTTAGGTCCATATGTGCAATTCGCTGATCCCAAAGGCGGTCCCTTTGCGCGCTTTTCATTCGGAACAGACCTGGTCGAAGGGAATGACTCCTTCTTTAAGTTGACAACTGGATTTTCTTTCTAGGAATCATTAAGTAAAACCAAAAAAAGAGTCGATCAATTCTGGTCGACTCTTAATTTAAAATTTCGATTTTGTCCCCTATACGGACTACTCCCTCGCCTAGCGCTACCATATTTTGTCCAAAAAGCACCTTATTACCTACAGTTCGGTAGCTTGCCAAAGTTTTTAATGGCTCCTTGCTAGTTTCAGCTGTATTTTGGTTTACGGTCGTCATCACACAGCGCGCGCAAGGCTTGACTATTTGGAAAGCCACATCCCCGATTTGGATTTTTTGAAGAGAATCTTCCTGGAAAGCCTCTCCTCCGGAAAAAACAATATTTGGCCGAAATCTATCCATGGGTACGGGTTGCTCCAATCGTCGATTCAAGTCTTCCAATGACTCTTGACCGATTAATAAATAAGGCATTCCATCCGCAAAACTGACCGCTTCTGCATTGACAGCATATTTGGGACTCACTGCTCTTCTGGTAGATTCAGGCATGATTACCAGCCTAACTTCTTTATCTAAAAATTCCGAAAACCATTGATCATATTGCTCGGCAAGTAACTTAGCTTTCATCGTATCATCCCAGACTACTACAGAAACTTCTTCCCCCGGCGCCAAAGCATAGGGAATAAGAATGGAGTCATGTTGACGCTTCTTTTGATAGACCAAAAGTCCCTCAGGGGTGAGTTCCACTCCAAGTAGAGCAAGCTTAGGATAGGTTCTTTGCGATACAAAAAGCCCTTCTGAATCGATCAGCATCCACCTCCGGTCATATTTAAACCCCTTTTCTTCAACCTCAGCTTGATCCAAGCGGATACCACCCAAGGACTTGATCGGATAGATGAAAATATCTTGCACTACCATAGAATTCTAGCTATTTATTCCTACCCTGAAAGATAGCGGGAAGTTTGGAGAAACTTCAATAAAACCACTGGAAGAGAAACAAGACAAGACCAGTCCTGTAAACCAAGCTAAAACCCAACAGTACGAAGACAATCAAAAACCACCGAAGCCGATCCTGATTATTTTTATTATCAAAAAAACCTCTCATGACCAATAGATGCAGTCTAGATCATCAAAGTTGCATCGAAGAAAGAAAAAATCTGTCAGGAAAAATCAGCCACTGTGCCAATATGCAGGAAAAGTCAGGAATCCACCCACATAAAATCTGACATTGTGACACAAAAATCTCAAAAACCCGGGATGGCATACGCATTGATTCAATGGAATTAAATCAAAAAAGCAACTAAATAAAATTTATAATCATGGGAAAAATTATAGGCATTGACTTGGGTACCACCAACTCCTGCGTAGCCGTGATGGAGGGAAATGAACCTGTAGTCATCCAAAACAGTGAAGGAAGAAGAACCACACCATCAATTGTGGCTTTTCTTGACAATGGAAATGGAGAACGAAAAGTAGGTGATCCTGCCAAGCGTCAGGCTATTACCAACCCTGCCAATACGATTTCATCTGTGAAGCGATTCATGGGTAAAAAGTTTTCTGAAGTTTCTGAAGAAAAAAAGCATGCCTCCTATAAAGTAGAGCAAGGCTCCAATGACACGGTAGCCATCAAAATCGGTGACCGTTCTTATACTCCACAGGAACTTTCTGCGATGATCCTTCAAAAAATGAAGAGCACTGCGGAAGATTTCTTGGGTCAAGAAGTGACTGAGGCGGTAATTACTGTACCGGCTTACTTTAACGATTCCGAACGTCAAGCAACAAAAGAAGCCGGACAAATTGCCGGATTGGAAGTGAAGCGTATCATCAACGAGCCAACTGCAGCAGCATTGGCATACGGGATGGACAAGAAAAATCAGGATATGAAAATCGCTGTGTATGACCTTGGTGGTGGTACATTTGATATTTCTATCCTTGAGCTAGGCGATGGAGTATTTGAAGTGAAGTCTACCAACGGTGATGTACACTTGGGCGGTGATGACTTTGATCAAGTGATCATCAACTGGCTAGCTGACGAATTCAAAGCAGAGGAGCAAATTGACTTGAGACAAGATCCAATGGCTCTTCAAAGACTGAAAGAGGCTGCAGAGAAAGCTAAAATCGAACTTTCGAGCTCTTCTTCCACTGAGATCAACTTGCCTTACATCACTGCAACTCAGACTGGTCCAAAACACTTGGTACGCAATCTTTCTAGAGCAAAGTTTGAACAGCTGTCCGAAGATTTGGTAAGAAGAAGTATGGAACCTTGTAAGAAGGCGCTTCAGGATGCTGGATTGAGTGCTTCTGATATCGATGAAGTAATCCTAGTGGGTGGTTCTACGCGAATCCCTAAAATCCAGGAAGAAGTAGAAAAATTCTTCGGAAAGAAGCCATCTAAAGGTGTAAACCCTGACGAAGTAGTAGCTATCGGAGCAGCTATCCAAGGTGGTGTCTTGACAGGTGAAGTGAAGGACGTTCTTCTCTTAGACGTGACGCCACTTTCCTTGGGTATTGAGACCATGGGTGGCGTAATGACCAAACTTATCGAAGCTAATACGACTATCCCTACCAAAAAATCTGAAGTATTCTCGACAGCTGCTGATAATCAGCCTGCAGTAGATATACACGTGCTACAAGGTGAAAGACCGCTAGCAAAGGACAACCGTACAATCGGTAGATTCCAGCTTGCTGATATTCCACCAGCGCCTCGTGGAGTACCTCAGATCGAAGTGACCTTTGATATCGATGCCAACGGTATCCTGAATGTATCTGCCAAGGACAAAGGAACAGGCAAAGAGCAAAAAATCAAGATCGAGGCATCTTCTGGACTTTCTCAGGAAGACATCGACCGAATGAAGAAAGAAGCAGAAGCAAATGCTGCAACAGATAAAGCTGAGAAAGAGAAAATCGAAAAGCTAAATCAAGCAGACAGCTTAGTGTTCCAGACAGAAAAGCAATTGAAAGAATACGGAGACAAGCTTTCCGAAGGTAACAAAACAGCTATCTCCGGAGCTTTGGATCAGTTGAAAGCAGCTCATCAAGCTCAGGATTTGGGAGCGATCGACTCTGGAATGGAAGCTCTAAACAAAGCTTGGGAAGCAGCTTCTCAGGAAATCTATAACGCAACTCAAGGTGCCGGTGCACAGCCAGGAGCTGACGCAGGTGCTGGAGCCTCTGCCGAAAGTGGAGATGGAGTTTCTGACGTAGATTACGAAGAAGTAAGCGAAGACAAAAAATAATCAAAGCTAAACCAATAAAAGATGGCATCTGTATACAGTACAGGTGCCTCTTTTTTTGATTCAAATACCGATCTTCTATGCAACTGACAGCCGACAATAAATTGAAAAAAATAATAGTGGTTGGAGACCGGGTTCTGATCCGCCTCAAAAAGCCCAATGAAAAAACCTCTTCCGGACTCTACCTTCCTCCAGGAGTGCACGAGAAAGAAAAGGTTCAGCAAGGGTACATCATCAAAGCTGGTCCCGGATATCCGATTCCGATGCCTGTGGACGATCACGAGCCTTGGATGGACAGTGAAGAAAAGGTGAAATACGTACCGCTTCAAGCAAAAGAAGGTGATTTAGCCATCTTTCTACTCTCAGGAGCACATGAGGTGATGTACGAGGGAGAGAAATACTATATCGTTTCGCAAGGAGCTATTTTGATGCTAGAGCGAGAGCAAGATTTATAAAAAAAAGAGGCTCAAAAGCCTCTTTTTTGTTTTTATTTAAGAGAAGCAAACTCTTTGGCAAAGTAGGTCAATATGATTTTTGCCCCTGCACGCTTAATAGATGTCAGAACTTCTAGCATAGCTCGTTCTCCATCTATCCAGCCTTTTTCTGCTGAGGCCTTAATCATGCTATATTCACCGGAGACATTATAGGCAGCTATTGGTAGCGGGAAATTGTCTTGAAGAAGTTTAATAATGTCCAAATAACTCAGGGCAGGCTTCACCATCAAAAAATCAGCACCTTCCTCCATATCCAAATCTGCCTCAATTAAGGCTTCTTGACTATTTGCAGGATTCATTTGATAGGTCTTCTTGTCTCCAAACTTCGGAGCGGAATCCAAGGCATCCCGAAACGGTCCGTAAAAAGCACTGGCATACTTAGCCGTGTAAGACATGATCGAAACATCCGTGAATCCATGACTGTCCAACTCTTCGCGGATATAGCCTACACGACCATCCATCATATCAGAAGGACCTAAAATATCCACTCCAGCGTCAGCCTGAGCCAAGGACATTTTAGCTAAAATCTCCAAAGTCTCGTCATTCAGGATTTTTCCATTCTGCACGATCCCATCATGACCGTCAGAGCTATACGGATCCATGGCGACATCCGACATCAAGCAGATTTCAGGAAACTCCTTTTTGATCGCACGAAGCCCTTGAAGATAAAATGTCTCCGGATTGTAGCTTTCCTTAGCAAAGGGATCTTTCAATGATTCTGGATAAGCAGGAAAAACATCAAATGCCTGAATCCCCAGTTTCAGACAGGACTCTATCTCCAAAAGCATCTCATCGATGGAGAATCGATAAATTCCTGGCATGGAGTCAACCTCGATTTTCTTCTTTTGACCATCAATCAGGAAAAGAGGAAAGATCAAGTCTTTAGTGCTCAAAGATGTTTCTTCCACCAATTCACGAACTGATGCTGATTTTCGGTTTCTTCTTGGTCTACGGTATTGCATAATTATAGCGAATGAATTGCTTCGAATGAAAGTTTAGAATAATCCTCGATATATAAGTCACAGGTTGGCAAATCCTCTTTACCATGCGATGAAAGTACTCCAACCACTTTCATTCCTGCATTTTTTGCTGCCATGACTCCTGAGAAAGAATCCTCAAACACCACGCACCTATCCGGAGCTACTTCCAACTTGGACGCACTTTTTAAATATACTTCGGGGTCGGGCTTGTGTTTATTTACATGCTCGCTGGCAAAAGTAGATTCGAAGTGAGGGTATAAATTCAATTTCCCCGCAATCAATTCCAAGTTGAGTAAAGGAGCAGAAGTCGCCACACCAGTCTTAAAATTATTGGATTTCAGCATTGTCAAGAATTCCAAAAATCCAGGAATTGGGTCAATATGATGCTGATAAATCTCTCTGAAAAGCCCCTCTTTTTCATCTTCCAGTTCCAAAAGTTCTTGACCTTCAATTTTCCTACCCAAAAAATGGCTCAGAATGTAGGAGTTGTTTTTCCCATACATATGCTGAGCAAATTCCTCCTCGGTGGGGTATACATTTCTTTTCTCAAAAAAAATCCTAAACGCTTTAGAATGGTATGGATTGGTGTGACATATAACCCCATCCATATCGAAAATCACTGCTTGATTCATACTATTTTAAAAGAAAGGCCGCCATTCTTATCGAACAAAGCGGCCTTAGCATTTGATCTTTTATTCAATTAATTAAACTCGGCAATTACTCGCTCGATAATATCACAGCATTCATGAAGCTGCTCTTCAGTCATCACAAGCGGCGGAGCAAATCGAATGATATTTCCATGGGTTGGCTTAGCCAATAAACCATTCTCTGCAAGCTTTATACAAATATCCCAAGCAGTAGAACTATCCTCTGAATCGTTGATAACGACGGCATTAAGTAGCCCTTTGCCCCTCACTAGCTTGGCGATTGGGAATTTATCCACCATTTTTTGCATACGATCTCGGAAAATCTGTCCCAGTTTTCGAGCATTTTGAGCTAGCTTCTCATCTCTCACCACTTCAAGGGCAGCCATAGCTACTTTAGTACCGAGAGGATTACCACCAAAAGTGGATCCATGCTGTCCTGGCTTGATGACATCCATGACATCTCGATCTGCCAATACTGCAGAAACAGGATAAAAACCTCCCGAGATAGCTTTCCCTAGAATCAACATGTCTGGTTTGGTGTACGTGGACTGACGCTCACAGTGACCTTCACAGCTACAATTCCCACAGACTGCCAATAATGAGCCAGTGCGGGCAATACCTGTTTGGATTTCGTCTGCTATGAAAAGCACATTTTTCTCCTTACAAGCCTCTTTGGACTTTCGGATGAAATCTTCCGAAGGAGTATATACTCCAGCTTCCCCTTGAATTGGCTCGACCAAAAATGCAACAACTTCGGGGTCTTGAAGTGCCTCTTTTAGAGCATTGACGTCATCATACGGAATCTTTATAAATCCCGCTGTGTAGGGACCAAAGTTCTTTCGCGCATTAGCATCATTAGAGAATGAAATGATGGTCGTCGTCCGGCCATGGAAGTTATTTTCTGCAACAATAATTTTGGCTCGGTTTTCATCAACTCTCTTTCGCTCGTAGCCCCACTTTCGAGCAATTTTGATAGCGGTCTCCACACCTTCAGCCCCCGTATTCATCGGTAGGACTTTTTCAAAGCCGAAGTACTCGGTGATATACTTTTCAAACGGCCCTAATACATCATTATAGAATGCTCTAGATGTAAGTGTCAAAGTACCCGCTTGCTCGATTAGAGCATCCTTGATCCTAGGATGACAGTGTCCTTGATTGACCGCCGAATAAGCCGATAGAAAATCATAATATCTTTTTCCTTCTACATCCCAAAGAAAAACACCTTCCCCCTTTGTCAATACTACGGGCAGTGGATGATAATTATGAGCACCGTATTGGTCTTCAAGTTGGATTGCCTGCTTACTGGAAGTGATGGTCTGCATATCTTTTAGTAATTTTGGGATTGTATTAGAATTAGAAAGTTCAAATATACAAAATGCCCTATTGCCCGCGGAATGAAACCTGAAAAGAAAGCAAGCAATCCTCCTTCTTTAGAGCCCGGAGATTATTATTTTAATGAGCAGGGCTTGATGGTTTTTACAGAGAAATACCATCTCAAGCGGGGCTATTGTTGCGGAAGTGGGTGTAAGCATTGTCCTTTTCCAAAAAGCTGAGGATTTAACCAGAATATTTTCAGGGGCTTTATTGCTTATTCGCAAAAAGTTCCGATATTTGCAGACCAATTACAGAAACGCACATCCATTACGATACTGAATCATGGCAAAAGTTTGCGACATTACCGGAAAAAGACCTCAAGTGGGTAACAATGTGTCCCATGCTAATAACAAAACCAAGCGTAGATTTTATCCAAATCTACACAAGAAGACCTTCTACGTACCAGAAGAAGATGCTTGGATCACATTGAAAGTTAGCTCCAAGGCACTGAAGACGATCAACAAAAAAGGTATCTCTGCAGTATTGAAAGAAGCTCAGAATAAAGGGATGATCGTTATCAAATAATCATATCTCAGCGATAAACATTTAGAAAGATGGCTAAGAAAGGAAATAGAGTTCAGGTGATTTTGGAGTGCACAGAGCACAAGACATCCGGAATGCCAGGTACTTCTCGGTATATCACGACCAAGAACAGAAAGAATACAACAGAGCGATTGGAATTGAAAAAATTCAATCCTATTCTTAAGCGTGTGACCGTACACAAAGAAATTAAGTAATTCACAAGGAGCAATCCCTAACCCATATTCATCATGGCAAAGAAAGTAGTAGCAACCCTGAAAAAAGAAGGTGGTGTGACTTACGCCAAAGTTATCCGTGCTGTAAAGTCTGACAAAACCGGTGCTTATACCTTTAAAGAAGAAATGGTTCCTAGCACACTCGTGCAGGATACGTTGAAAAAATAAGTTGCCATCAGGCATATTTCATAGCAAAGTCCCTCTGTACTTCGGTCAGTAGGGACTTTTTTAGTATTTTTCAATTCATACAATCGAATCAACATGGGAATCTTTGGTTTTTTCTCAAAAGAAAAAAAAGAAAGCTTAGATCAAGGACTTCAAAAGTCGAGTCAATCCATCTTTTCAAAACTCAGTAAGGCAGTCGTAGGGAAATCCAAGGTGGACGAGGAGATCCTTGACGAACTCGAAGAGGTATTGATCACTTCCGATGTGGGAGTGGATACGACCATCAAAATCATTGAGCGGATCGAAGAACGGGTAGCTCGTGACAAATATGTCAATACGGAGGAACTCGACACCATTCTCCGAGAAGAAATCATTGGGCTTTTGGAAGAAAATCAATCCCAAGACTTTTTAGATTTTGACATTCCTCAAGATAAAAAGCCCTACGTCATCATGGTGGTTGGAGTCAATGGTGTTGGAAAAACTACCACAATAGGAAAATTAGCCAGCCTATTCAAAAATGCCGGAAAATCAGTGGTATTAGGCGCAGCCGATACTTTCCGTGCTGCGGCAGTGGACCAATTGATTCTATGGGGAAACAGAGTAGGTGTACCGGTAGTTTCTCATGGCATGAATACGGATCCAGCTTCCGTAGCTTTTGATACGGTCAAAAAAGGAAAGGAAGAAAATGCAGACGTAATCATCATTGACACCGCAGGAAGACTACATACCAAGGTAAACCTGATGAATGAACTCACCAAAATCAAGCGGGTGATGCAAAAATTCATCCCTGATGCTCCGCATGAGATACTATTGGTACTGGACGGATCAACAGGTCAAAATGCTTTTATCCAAGCAAAAGAGTTTACCAAAGCCACCGAAGTCACTTCTCTTGCCATTACCAAACTAGACGGCACAGCAAAAGGTGGCGTAGTCATCGGGATTTCTGATCAATTTAAAATCCCAGTAAAATATATCGGTGTAGGAGAAAAAGTAACTGACTTACAACTGTTTAACCGAAAGGAGTTTGTAGATTCTCTTTTCTCGAAGAAGTAATTTAACCCTTCAGACAAGCTATAAATCCCCGTTTTGGGGATTTTTTTTTGCCAAAATTTGAACCTTAAATTTTTTTTAGCGTAATTCAATGTGATATCAATTTAATATCATACTGAAATGGAAAAAATAACGAAACCCATCACTGGCTATTTGATCATCTTAATTGATCTTTTGATGATCCCGGCTGCAGTTTTCTCATTCCTCAATGAAATGCCGATTCTCGGAGTAATCTGCATTTTTCTTTTGATTTTGATCATTCCAGGCTTTTTCATCGTGGAGCCAAACAAATCCATGGTATTACTTCTCTTTGGTGAATACAAAGGGACCGTCAAAGCCAATGGCTTTTTCTGGGTAAACCCTTTTATGACCAAAAAGAAGATCTCTTTGAGGGTTAGAAACTTCGAAAACAAACCTTTGAAGGTTAATGACAAAATCGGTAATCCCGTCATGGTCGGAACTATCGTGGTGTGGCAAGTGGAAGATACTTTCAAAGCCACTTTTGATGTAGAAGACTATGAAAATTTCGTCCATCTCCAATCCGATGCAGCAGTTCGGAAAATGGCTGGACTTTATCCATATGATAATTTCGAAGATGAAGATGCCGAGATCACACTTCGATCTGGGGTCGAGGAAGTGAACCAATCTCTCGAGGAGGAAATATCTGAAAGACTACACCATGCTGGAATCAAAGTAATCGAAGCCAGAATTTCCCACCTTGCCTATGCGTCTGAAATCGCTTCGGCCATGCTACAAAGACAGCAAGCAACCGCAATTGTAGCAGCAAGACAAAAAATTGTAGAGGGTGCGGTTGGAATGGTTGAAATGGCACTCGAGGACTTAAAAGTCAAAGACATAATTGAATTTGATGAGGAGAAAAAAGCCACCATGGTGTCTAACCTAATGGTAGTTCTTTGCTCTGACAAGAGTGCAAGCCCGGTATTAAATGTTGGTACCCTGAATCAATAAGTCATGGCACATCAAATATTTCAGGAAAGCCAGAGTTATCGGGGCACTTGGATTATGTATTTGTTGCTCATGACTGAGTTACCCATCATTGTATTGGTACTTGTAATCATGCAGACCACTGATTCAGACCCGAATGAAACAGCTATGGGGATGGCAGTATTGGTTGGAGTGTCTGCTTTAGTCTTTATTCTGATGATGGCTATTCGCCTAGAAAGTAGAATAGACGAAAAAGGAGTCCATTATCGATTTTTTCCTTTTATCAATAAATGGAGAACGCTTCCAAAATCTCAAATCCGGAGCCTGAAAGTAATCAATTACTCGCCATTGACGGATTATGGAGGTTGGGGAATCAAAGGAAATAAAACAACAAAAGCCTTTAGCATCATCGGTGATATGGGGCTTCTAATAGACACAGGTGAGAAAAAGAAAATAATGATTGGCACTGGAAAAGAGTCAGAACTAAAGGCTTTTCTAAGATACTGGCAGGAGGAAAATAATGAGTAAGAAAAAGGCTTTTGCACTACGAATTAATGAGGATACCATGCAAGCGATTGAGAAATGGGCTGCGGATGAATTCCGCAGCACCAACGGTCAGCTGGAATGGATTATTCGCGAGGCACTCAAAAAGGCCGGGAGATTACCCAAAAACCATAAGTCATCCGAAGAATGAATTTTACCTGCTTTTTTATTTGATTGATGAAATTTGTAAATTCAGGTAAACTAACCAATAGAAATTATGAAACGATTTATCAAACTCATACTGCCCCTTTTTCTTTTGACGTTATTTGCAGTGCCCCAATTGGTACATGCTCAGAAATCAGAAATGACTAAGGAAGAAAAAGTTGCTGCCAAAGAAGAGCAAAAAGCAATGAAAGCGAAGGCCAATTATGAAAAGGCTAAAGAATCACTTGCTAAAAACGAGGAGAAACTCGCCAAAATGAAGGAAAAGCTTGAGAAGAGCAGAGCAAAATTTGATAAGAGTAATACGGGGGGTAAACTTTCTCCAAATGATGTTGCAAAATTGACTAAGAAAATTCAAAAAGAGGAAAAATCAATCGAAAAGCTCGAAAAAGACATCGAAAAACTAAAAGAAGAAATAGCTGAATATGAAGAAGAAGGCGGGTCTTAACCCGCCTTTTTTTTGACCTTTATCTTTTACTCAGCGGTATACAGTAGTTGATTTGTCTCAAAGTCATACAGCGTGAGCGCTCTCAATTCGTAATAAGCCAACCAAAAATCCCTCAATGCACTGAAATAAGCCCTTCGATTGGTATCTTTTTCATTTTGAGCAATGGAAAGATCAGTGATCGACACATTACCTGACTGATACCGCTTAATGGCGATTTCATACCGTCGCTGAGCCACTTCGTCAGATACTTTTGTCACTTGAAGACGCTCTTTGATCATTAGAAAGTTTTTGACTTTTGTGAAGATCTCCTGTTCGAAATTAATCTGATCCTGCTCCACGGTATATTCCACAAGCTGCTGATTTGCTTCTGCTTGAGCCATTCGCGCTTTATTTCTACCCCAATCCAAAACAGGTACCGAAAACCCTAAGCTGACCAAAGCCTGGGTGTTGGGGTTTTGATAAATATCAGGAAAGGTTAAAGCGGCATTGTTAAATCCATAGCTGGCATTTAGCTGTACGGCAAAGCGTTGTCCTTTTGCTTCCGCCAAAGCAGCCTCTGCCTCAATTTTCCTCCGTTGAAAAGCGAGTGCCTCTGCCCTATTTTGGAATGCCAGGGAAATGGCATTATCCACGTTTACATCAAAATCAGGCACATTCTCTGGCGATTCAAGCTGTATCAGTGTATTCGGATCTAAGCCGATAAATGAATTCACAGCAAGAGCTGAGCTTTCCAGGTCCAACTTTGCTTGTGCCAAATCCTGTCTCGCCTGAAGCACCTGAAGTTCTACCTGCAGAAGCTTATCCTCGAAAGTCGTTCCTAATTGATACCTCGCTTTCTCTATTTCAAAAATCTCCTCGGTGTTACTCAGATTTTGTGTCGCGATATCCACATTGGCCTGAGCAAGCAAATAATCAAAAAAGAGCTGACTGACGAAAAAAGAAACTTGTTCCATTTCCTGTACATACGCTCGCTTGCTTTCTTCAAAAAGCAAAGGCTGAATTTTTTTATCCCACTTGAAAGGATTGTATGCGAAAATTGGCTGCTGCAAGCGAATATTTACCGGTACACCGGACCAGCGAGTCTGCACATCATTTGGACTGGCCAAGAAATTATCAAATCGATTGGTTGAAGTATTTACTGAAATAACCCCTCCGGTAGGTGAAATTACCTGCTGAAGCCCCAACTCCAAGTCCATGAAGTTCTGCTGTACCTCAAGGAATTCGATAGATCCATCAGGCTGTGTAATGCTATTAAATGCCTGAGAATAGCTAGGAATTGTACCGTTCAATCGCAGTTGAGGATTGTAATTTGATCTAAAGAGTCTGTATTGCCAATATCTGTTTTCCTTTTGTGTTTTGGCACGAAGGGAAGCCGGTGATAGTTCCTTGGCACGCTGCACCATATCTTGAAGGGTGTAGGTTACCGTCTCTTGGGCTTTGGCTTCAAAAAAGGGGAAAGAAAAAATCCCCATTGAGAGTAGTAGGATAAATAATTTTTTCATGCAGTTAACTTAGGCGGTTGAAATAATTTAACTAAAATACTGATAGATATCTCAATTCCAAACCTACTCATCTTCATCTGATGCTAAAAAATGCTAAAACATTTTTTGGATGACTAGCTCACCAAAGCTTCGATAGCTAAATTGCAGCTCCATGATCAAAAACATCATTTCTTTCGTCATTCGCTACGTTCCCAGACCCTTTTTGCAACGTGTCAGCCCTTTGGCTATGAAATTTTTTGCCTGGAAAAATAAAGGTGATGCTGTCCAGTGTCCAGTATGCCAATCTCAATTCGGAAAGTTTTTGCCCTATGGAAGAAAGGCACGCGAAAATGCACTTTGCCCCAACTGCCTTTCATTAGAGCGGCATCGCTTGATGTGGCTTTTTCTTCAGGAAAAAACCAACTTCTTCACTGCCAATCTCCGCGTATTACATGTGGCTCCCGAACACTGCTTTTTGAAGCCCTTCGATTCGCTAAAAAACTTGGAATATATCACCGCGGATATTGAGTCTCCTTTGGCCAAGGTTAAAATGGATATTCATGATATTCCTTTCCCTGATGCCAGCTTTGATGTAGTGTTTTGCAATCATGTATTAGAGCACGTCGACGATGATATCAAGTCTTGTGCAGAGATCAACCGGGTTTTGAGGCCAAATGGCTGGGGAATCTTGCAATCGCCGGTATATGACCTCCCGGAAACTTTGGAAGATAAATCAATCACTGACCCGGCTGAAAGGGAGCGAATCTTTGGTCAGCGAGACCATGTAAGAAAGTATGGAAAGGACTATGCAGTGCGGTTGAGAAGGTCAGGATTACAAATTGAAGAGAATCAATTCGTCAAAAACCTTCCTGCTGAAATGGTTCAAAAGTTCGCTTTACCTCCTGATGAGACCATGTTTGTTTGTAAAAAGGGCGTTTAACCCTTTAAAAGCTTTCTAAAACCTTCGACAAGCAAGCCGGCCCCATAACCAGCCAATTGAAGAATGGAAGTTGCCATAGACAGCCCTCCTACTTTTAGGGACATGTATTGAAGACTTGCAAAAAAGAAGACCAAGGAAATCCAAATCAAAAAGACCAAGAGCAATACTGGAAAAATCGACCAGGAAAAAAGTCCTGAAACAAAGGTTAAAGCTAAGAATAACAAAAATGCAGAAGGTAATAAATGAACCAGCTTTACGGCATCTGGGTGATACCTCGACACATTAATCCGGTTCTGACCAAAGGAATAGGCTTGATTGAAAAATGACTTAAGAGTATTCTTTCGCTTATGAAATACAAAGGCTTCTTTGACTAGCTCGAGTTTAAATCCGGACTTCTTTATTCGAATACTCCATTCGATGTCTTCTCCACGATTCGGATCCACAAAGCCTTTTGTCTCTTCAAAAACTTGTCTCGATACGCCCATATTAAACCCTCTCGCTTGGTAAGAAGCTGGGTTTTTCATTTTTCCACGAATCCCTCCTGTCGTCAAGAAAGAGGTCATGGCAAAATCCATGGCCTTTTGCAAAGTTGAAAAACTGGATTCGGCCGTATCAGGACCTCCAAAAGCGTCTAAATTTCTCGACTCAATTGCCATCTTGAGTTTTTCGAGGTAATCTTTGGGAACAATTACATCCGAATCAAAAATGACATAGAAAGAGCCTTTAGCTTCTTGCATTCCGTGATTCCTAGCAAAGCCCTGACCTTGATTCTCTTGATAGAGGTAATGGATAGTTAGCTTTTCTTTAAATGAATCACATACCGACTCAGATGTCAGCGATGAACCATCCTCAATGACAATCACCTCAAAATCTTGGAAAGATTGGACCGAAAGTGAGTCCAAAAGCTCCCGAAGTTCTTCAGGGCGATTGTAAACTGGAATGATTACCGAAAAAAACATCAATAGTCAAAATTGATTTCTTCGTCTATTTTGTACTCTGATTCTTTGGATTGGTTTGAAGTCATCAACTCCGCAATAAATCCGGTAACAAACAATTGGACCCCAATGATCAATGCCACCAATGCTAAAAAGAAAAGCGGTTGATCTACGATTTCACGCACTTCTAAACCCTTTTTCAGACCATAAATCTTCTGAAAAATAAGCCAGCAAGTGATCAAGAAACCAGAAACAAAAGAAAGCGTACCCAGGAGCCCGAAAAAGTGCATGGGTTTCTTTTTGTATCGATGTACAAATGAAACTGAAATCAAGTCCAGAAAACCATTGAGAAATCGCTCGATCCCAAACTTTGAGACACCATATTTTCGGGCTTGATGTTGGACCACCTTTTCACCTATTTTCCCAAACCCATTCCACTTGGCTAGAAGGGGGATATAGCGGTGCATTTCTCCGTAGACCTGAATATTTTTGACGACTTTTAATTTATAAGCTTTTAGCCCACAATTAAAATCATGCAGCTTGATTCCAGAAATCCATCGTGTCACTGCATTAAAGAAGCGGGAAGGTATTGTCTTGGTGATTGGATCGTGACGCTCTTTTTTCCAGCCTGAGACGACATCATAGCCTTGCTCATGAATCATATGATAGAGTTCAGGAATCTCATCCGGACTATCCTGAAGGTCTGCGTCTAGGGTGATGACAACTTTACCTTGTGCCTTTTTGAAGCCAGCATCCAGTGCAGCTGACTTTCCATAATTTCGGGTAAAATTGATTCCTTTGATATTCCCATTGTCTTCAGACAAGCGGCTTATTTCAGCCCAAGAGTCATCTGTACTTCCGTCATTGACCAAAATAATTTCATAAGAAAAGCCGTGATCGTTCATGACACGGCTAATCCATTGAGTCAATTCTGAAAGGGATTCCTCCTCGTTAAATACAGGAACAACCGCCGAAATTTGCAACATATCAGTAATCCAGTGATTTATCTTTTTTCTTTAGAATAGCACCCGTGATAAGGGAAAGAATTGCATAAAATATAAGAGCGAAGCCAAAGCTTTTAATTTGCCCCATTAAAGAGAACCCATCTGAAATGGAATTCCTCATTTCGTCCAATTGCTCAGCAGACATCGAATCTGCGGAGGCACCAAAACTTTCCATCATTTCTAAAGTATTTTCCACAGATTGCTCTGCAAGAACAGAAGGCAATGCAGGGTCAATTACTTGATAAAGCAGTATTCCTCCTATAATGGAGATTAATCCAGCAACCACCATGGTGATGAAAGAAAAATTGAAGGCCACGCCAAAGGTCATGAATCCACCTAATTCAGCCCGGTACTGTCTGCCGAAGAAGATAACCAATACGAAGAATATGGCAAGAGCCACAAGTCCAAACCAACCCGCTACAAGGAGGCTAGAGTCAATAAAATATACCAGAAACGTAAGTGCAACAGAAACTAAGCCAATGGTAAGACCTGGTCTTACGGCAGCTTGAAAAGGAGTTTGTTTTTCTTCCATAGTCATTTAATTGGGGTTTTTCCTGAAAATAATAGAAATAATAATGGTAAAAAACAGTCCGGGGACTATTTTCCAAATTCCATCGTTGATCGCAATGTCAATCGAAGCCATTTCTTGAATACTTTTTTGGGTTGCTTGAAAGGACTCTTCCCCTACTTGAGTAATGATAGTATCCTTACTTTGCTCCATAACCTGAATTTTTGAGGCCTTTATAACTTCAAAAAGATCGGGAAAAAGAACTAAAATAATCCAAATCCCCAAAGCAGAGATAATAGCAATCAGCATGTACGTCACGAAACCTACTGACATTCCTTCCGCAAAGGAAAGATAGCCATTATTAGAGTAATCTTTAAAAAACCTCAAGGCCAAGAAAATGGAAACTGGAGTGATGATGTATCCAAAAATCAAATTCAGATTTGTCGGGTCTGGCTGAACCCAAGCTAAAAATCCAAAGGAAATTAAGCTTAGAATTCCTCCCAAGGTTCCAAACTGATAAGCAGAACTGAGGTATTTATTCATTGATTTTCAGTATGTTACCTTCATATATTCTATATTTGACCTTTCCGAGTAACTCTTTGCCAAACCATGGATTATTAGAAGCTAAAGAATGATTGGAGTCCTCGTTGTATATCCATTTTTCCTTTGGATCGAAAATCGTAAAACCCCGAGAAATCTTTGAATCAAGTACTTTTGCTGGTCCAGTGGTTATTTTTTCTAATAATAATTCCCAACCTAGCTCTTCTTGCAATTGATTTAGCGCAGGCAAAAAAGTCTGCAATCCTGTCATACCAAAAGCGGCTAGATCAAACTCCATAAATTTCGAATCGAAATCTTCAGGTTGATGATTGGAGACCAAAGCATCAATGGTTCCATCCTTCAAACCTTCAATCAATGCGTCTCTATCTTCTTTCTCTCGAAATGGGGGGTTGACCTTTAGGTTTGGATCAAAATCAAATAAATCCTGATCATTAAAAATCAATTGATAGATAGAGACATCAGCTGTAATATTCAAACCTTCCTTTTTGGCTTGCTTTATCAGGTCGACTGACTTTGCAGTACTGATAGTTTGAAAATGTACACGTCCACCTGCATATCGAAGTAATTCTAGATTTCTTTGAATTGCTACCTCTTCTGCAAGCCTTGGAATTCCTTTCATCCCTAATTGGGTAGAAACTTCCCCTTCGTGCATCTGACCAAATATTGCTAGTAAAGGATCATAAGTATGATCAAAAAGAATCCCGTTGACACGTTGTAAATATTGGACAATCTTGAGGTAGCGATCACTATTGGAAAGAGAGACCTTTCCCTCACCAAATATGGTGACCCCAGACTGGAAATGTAGATCCAAAATTTCTGTCAGATCTTCTCCTTGAGTACCTTTAGTAACTGCAGCTTGGGGTATGATTTCAACTGGAAAGGCTTTGGCCTTACTCAATAAGAAATCAACCAATCCCTTGTTTTCAATTACAGGATCTGTATTGGGAGTAAGAACAGCTGCCGAAAATCCAGAAACATGAAGGCTATTGCAAAGGCTCTCAATTGTTTCTTTATGTTCGTGACCCGGTTCTCCTGCACTTACTCTCAGATCAACCCAACCCTCAGAGCAAATCCAGCCATCAGCTATGATAGTCTCAGCTGGCGATGAGTCATAAGATCCAGCTGGAATAATCTCTCCATTATCAAAGATAAAGTCCCCAATTGTGGACTTTCCCTTGTGAACCCATCTCAACCCTTTAAATAATACAGCCATTCGATCGTGATTTGCTACAAAACTGCGACAATAATCCAAAAATGAAAAATAAATCTCCTAATCAGGAATGAATATTATCAGATTTCATTGATCACTAAAAGTGGGTTGTCCTAAAACCAAAAAACCCCAGCTGTTAGGCTGAGGTTTTGAATAATGAGGCGGCG